>PUKZ01000074.1 GCA_003550725.1 Bacteroidales bacterium
AGATAGATACGAAATTGCTCCGTGGATGATTAAGATTGAGCCGGATAATAAAAATGGTTTGACCAAAACATCTTCGGCTGATTGCTTTCAGGTTCGTTCAGTCTCGCAAGAAAGATTAGCACGAAAAATCGGAACAATTTCCGAAAAACTAATGGATGATATTAGAATAGGATTATCTAAAGTCTTATCCATTGATATTGAATAACTACGCTACACAATATAACGTATATAAAACAGGCAGATGTGTAGGTTGTGTTGATAGTTTTGTAGTCTACTTTAGCCTTTGTCTATGATGATAGTTTGAAAGCCCTTAATCTGCCTGCTTTATATACATCCGAAGCGTTGTAGGTCATTTAATTGAAAATTAGCTAATTACAAAAAAATAAGCTGCAGAATTAGTTGGATTATCTAAAACAGCATTTGCTGAATTACCTGGCAAATATGGTGTTTCCATTTTTACCCCCCCTAGGAATTAAAGAGATGTAAAAAATCAAAGAAGGGATTCGGCTAAAATGACAATAGCAACAAAGGATTTAATTAACTATCGCGTAGAAAGAGCCAATTAATCTCTCTCGCTAATGTAAAATAAAGAGATGAAAAGTTGATAGAAAGGATAAATTTGAATTATACATAAATAACTGATTATCAAAAAATATAAATTTAACGTTAGTCAGAATTGTAAAAACAAACATACAATGAAAATAATCACATTATTAATTCTTATTATATTTATATCGTAATCACTGCAATGAGAAAAGAATAATAATAATTATTAAATTCATACAAACAACAAACACTAAAATCATCTATTATTATGCCTGATTTCAAATCATTTCAATTACCTGAAGAATTTCTGATTGTTGGAGCAGCAGTTGAAACCGGAATATTTGAGGAATTAAAAAAACGGGCATTAACGTTGGATGATCTGACTGAGGTCACGAGAACCAACCAAAGAGCATTATGGATTATAACGGAGGCTCTGGTTTCATCGGGTTATCTTGAGCATGACAACGGGAGGATAAAACTTACACAGGCTTGTTATTCAGTTTTGTATGATCAGGAAAGTCCAAACTATCAGGGTTTTGCGTTTATGCATACTTATAATCTTTTGCCAAGGTGGTTAGAATTACCCAACATTCTTAAAACCGGCAAACCGGTTCAAAAAAAGGGGGATTCTGAGGAGCAAAAATATTTTATTGAGGCAATGAGTAAATATGCCCGTGAAGATGCCACGGAAATCGCTGAGTACTGCCTACAAGACCTAACTGCTAAACCCGGGATACTCGATATCGGCGGTGGACCGCTCACAATCGCCAGGGCTTTTGCCCGGAAGGGAGCAAGGGTCACTATACTTGATCTTCCGGAAGTCGTCGAAATGATGGAGCCGGAAATTGATAAAGGACTTTCGGTAAGAATGGTGAAAGGTGATTTTACCGTTGGTCTTCCAGATGGTCCGTTTGACCTGGCTTACCTTGGCCATATCTGTCATATTATCGGTGAAGAAGAAAACAGAAAACTGTTCAGGGATGTGGCCGCGAAGCTAACTAATGGAGGAAGAATAATTATTAATGATTTTATCCGCGATACCGGACCCGATCCTGCACTATTTGCAGTTAACATGCTTGTAAACACCGACTCGGGAGGTACATGGACATATAAGCAATATAAAACCTGGCTTGAAGATGCAGGGTTTGTCGTATCCCCTCTTACAAACATAGGTAACAGTCAGTTAATAAAAGCCCATAAACAAAAATAGGAAATGGATTTTTTACAGAATTTAAGGTGTCCAATTACAAAAAACAGACTTGATTTGATCAAAAAGGATGAGTTTTTAAATTATGACATTCCTGATAAATATGAAAATTTTGATAACTTAACTAAAGGCTTAATTGACAAAACAAAACAATACTTTTATCCAATTTTTGACGACATCATAATTTTACATGAGCAGTATGCCTCCTTTATTGGAGAAGGAAAAAACAATCGCAGTAATTTATCATTTGATAAGAAACGGGTATTTGACTATTACAATGACATTAATTATAAAATAAAAGATTCACTTAAAATATATGGAGATAGTCCTAAATGGGTTGATTTCAGGGAATTTTCATCTGAATATATGCGCACCTCTTTTAAAAGAGCGAGAAAGTTTTATCCTCAAACCGGAAAATACCTGTTAGATATTGCATCGGGGCCTATCGGTTTAGCAGAATATATGACTCTATGCGACGGATATGAATATAGAATATGTGTGGATATATCTATTAATGCTTTAATTCAGGCAAAGATTAACATAGAGAAAGCAGGAAAAAAGGGTATTTACATTTGTGGAGACATTACAAACATTCCTATTCAGGATAATTCGGTAGATACTGTACTTTCTCAACATACTCTATACCATATTCCACGAAATGACCAAAAAACAGCTGTTAATGAATTGTATAGAGTTGCCGGAGAAAACTCTAAAATTGTAATTGTATACAGTTGGTTTTATCGTAGTTGGTTTATGAATTTGTCTTTGAATATTATTCAGTTGTACAGGATTTTAAGACATTTTGCAGGCAAAATTTACGTACGCTTATTTCCTTCTAAGCCCAGATTATACTTCTATCCGCATAGTCCAAGATGGTTCAAAAAATCATTCAGGTTTAGTAATGAAATTGAGTTCTTCTGTTGGAGAAGCACAAACAAATATTTTATGAATTTATTCATTCACAAATGGTTGTTTGGAAAACGTATTCTTAATATTTTGAGCAATATTGAAGACAAACATAGCAAATTTATGAGTACATTTGGAGAATATTCAGCAATTGTAATTACCAAGAAAAAATAACCTGTATATTGTATAATCAATCCCGCAGAGGTGGAATGAAGCTAGGTGTGTCTTGTCACGCGCATGCGGGGGTGCTCTGCGCGAGTTTTTTAAGCGGTGGATACCGGCGAAATTAACAAATCCGCTACTGTGGATATCACAAGAACGTTGGCATCAAGCAAGACAGTCACTCTGCTAACGAATATTGTAGATTAAAAAATGAAAACAATTGAAGAAAGTGTTGTAACAGCAATGGATGGTTCTGATAAGGAACTTTTCCCATATTTACCATTTATTCTCCAAGACCTTTGGGAAATTGGAACAGATCCGGATGCAATAATCAGACTGGTAAGCAATTATTTTGAGTATTATGTCGACCTTAAAGTTCTTGATTTGGGTTGTGGTAAAGGGGCTGTTTCTGTAAAGTTATCACAAAAACTTGGATGCACTTGTTATGGTATAGATGCAATCCCTGAATTTATTGAATTTGCCCAAAAAAAAGCGATCGAATTAAAAACAAATCACTTGTGCACATTTGAAACGGGCGATATAAGAGAGAGAGTTAAAGATCTGTCTGGCTATGATGTAGTAATACTTGGAGCTATCGGACCTGTATTTGGTGATTATTACACAACTTTGACAGCTTTATCAAAATGTATCAACAAAAACGGTATTTTTATTATTGATGATGGATACATTGAAAATAATAGTGATTACAACCACCCATTGATTCAAAAACAAAGCTCTATTCTTCAGCAAATCGACTCTGCAAGGATGCAGCTAATAGCAGATGAGACAATCAACCAAGACAATATCAGGAATTCAAATGATAATATTCTCAAAAATCTTAAAAAGAGATGTTATGAATTAATTGATAAATATCCTGATAAAAAGAATCTGTTTTTAAACTACATTCAAAAACAGGTTGAGGAAAATTATGCTCTTGAAAACAAGGTTATTTGTTCTACCATGGTTATATCAAAGAAATAACCAATAATTAAATTAGAAACAAAACCTGCCGGTAATTTAATCGTGATAGTATATCATCAATATATACTCGGTTTTTATTTCTATTAGTTTTTAACTGGTGCAAAATAAGGAACATGAATGCAAGTAAATTGACAAATAAAGTTAATATTCATAGATAAAGTATAGCTATTACTGTGGAAAAGAATAAAATTGTAAAGATAAATTGCAAATCTGCGCTGAATAAGTTGAAGCGAAAGATCCCCTATGGTTGGGATTTGAATATTTATAGAGGTTGTAGTCATAATTGCAAATATTGTTATGCAATTTATTCTCGCGATTTTACTGGAAAACAAGACTATTCAAAAGTTTTTGTAAAAACAAATATAGTAGAACAGCTTGATAAAGAATTAAGTAGCCCTAAATGGAATAGAGAAATAATAAATATCGGCGGCGTGTCTGACAGTTACCAATTAGTTGAGGAGGAAATGAAAATAATGCCTGAAGTGTTGAAGGTTTTAATTAAACATAAAACACCAGCTATCATTTCAACCAAATCGGATTTAATCCTTCGAGATTTTGATTTAATTGCAGAATTATCAAAACTGACTTACGTTAATATTGCTTCAACTATAATAACAATGAACGAAAAAGACCGTAAAAAAATTGAACCTAATAGCAGTCCAGGTTTAGAAAGATTTAAAATGTTGAAAGAGTTCAGAAAAACGAATGCATCTGTTGGATTACACACAATGCCAATAATTCCTTGTTTAACAGATAGTTATTTAAATATTGAAAGCATATGCTTAGAAGCCAAGGGCTCTAATGTACATTATATGTTGCCAGGTGTTTTGTATTTGCGTGGAGCAACGAGAAAGGTATTCTTTGAATTTATAAAGAACCATTATTCAGATAAATATGAGAATATAAAAGAATTATATAAGAAAGGAGGAGCAGATAAGTCATACAAAGAAAAATTGTATAGCGAAATTGTTAATCCATTACGTGAAAAATATAAAATTTCAAATAGTTATATAAAACCAATGAAAGAAAAAATACATAAAAATTGAAATAACACAACTGTGCAACAAAGTGTATATGCAATAATTATTTTAGTGGATATATAAGCGTTGTAACCCACTCAATTTTTCGACCTGACAAAAAACAACTGCCCATCAATCCACTTCAGCATATGCACTTAACCGTTAAGCAACTCTTTAAAAAGACCAAAAAATTGATAAAACAACAATGTTTTTTTGAATCAAAAGATTGTGGAAAAAATAGAGAAGAAATCTCTAACATAAAATTGATTGGGATGGGTTTACAAATAACGCTCCTAATCATATATTAACCAATTTTAAAATAAGTGAATTATGAAACTATTAATTGCTTTATTGATTCCGGTAATTTTATCTTGTTCTATGATTGCTGAAGATAAAAGACCAGATGAATTTCCTGTAGTATCTTACAACAATTTAGAAGTCTGGAATTTCAATCTTAAAATATCTGATGCAATGAATAATAAAGAAAAGTGGGTTTATCATCCTCTTCTTGTTGTTCAGGAATATCAAAAGATTGCAAATGTAAGTTTTGTCAGTATTTTGTTGAGTAATGACAATGTAGAAAGTCCATTGAATTCAACAATTACAGTCGTTGAAGAAGGTTATCTTGATGATTCTTTAAGAGGGCAATGGTTCCAGTTTCATTTGGAACGCGAAAACCCGGAATCTGCCTGGAAAATTAAAGAGATTCGTCAGGCATATCTATGTGGAAGAATGGACTCTCCAAATGAATTTTCGAAAGAACTATGCCCGTAAAGATAGTCCGGCAAATTAGTCAGGCGGATAACCCGGAACCATACTACTGTTGATATACCTTTAAAAATTGACGGTAACACCCTGCTTTACCGCCAAGTGTATAAAGACAAAAGTAAAAAGGTAAATTTAATTGCAAACCATTTTAATTTGAAAATAAAGGAAAAATAAAATATATATTTTCCTAAAGACCAATCCACAAGGTATGAATACCTCTACAATATTTGGCTGTAGAAATGCTTAGTTAGATATACTGAAAACGATAAACTACCAGTTGAGAACATGATTTATGTATAACAGACAAATAATTGTCTTATACCAAAAAAAGAGACCGGCATATTTTGCCGGTCTCTTTTTTTTAAAAGCCATTGTTTAGTTTAAAAAGCTAACATCTGTTTTACAATTCTACCGTATTGGGTGCGAATTACTACGTTCAATGGTTGACGGACTCTCTCCTTATCAGTGAAAGTTATTGGGTAAACTTGGTCTGCTCTTACATAACCATCAAACAATGTTTCTATTTTCATACCTTGCATGTTGTATACCTCTACAATAACTCTAGTATCATATTTCACACTAAACGTGACCTTCGTATGATTCCTGAATGGATTTGGGGCTATTTTAAGATCAATAATGCTTTCCGGGCCTTCTGTGATAAAACCGGGTTCATGTTTTTCTTCGAATTCTTCCTCCGGTTCTTCCAAAGAAAGGAACGCACATTCATCAAAAGCATCATTGATAACAGAAATACCTTCGTTAATATCGCCCAGTGAAGGTGCAAATTCAGGTAATAAATCACCAAGAGCATCATTGGCAAGGTCATAAAGATACATTACATCTACCAAACCATCGTTCAAAACAGAACCGGGAATCACAAACTCTTTCCAATCTCCGACAGGCTCGTCACCACCACCATAAGGAGGTTTACAATCATCTGCTTTTGATGTCCAGAATTTATATTCTCCATCAACATATACGGGTTCAAATGCCAGACCGGTCAAATCGGGATCAAGACGTAGGTTCAGTCCTAATGTTATAGTTTGAGCCAGTAATGCATTGTTCAATCTTCCTGATGAATGCACTTGTCCGGGAGGAAGATCTCCACAACCATAATCGCCTTCCGGGAGTATTTGTGGACGACCGCCACCTGGTAAAATATCTATAACACACTGGGCTTCTGTTTCACCGATGGTGAATGTTCTATCCTCTCTGCCTAATACAAGGTCTCCCTCTGCAAGCAATATATCAATCAAATCATAAGTAGTTAATGATTCACAGTATATTCCACCTTTATTTCCATAAAAACCTTGAGTGAGTGTGCAGAATAGTTCTAATTCAGCATAAATTGTCTCATCATCTTCATCTTCTACCTTCTCGCCATTCGGATCATAACCTGTGGCTGTAGCTGTGTTTTCTATTTTACCTGCAGTAATATCAGCCTGGGTGATCTCATATATGTATTCGAACTCATAATCTTCACCGGGTGCCAGTGTTACCTTATAAGATTCATATCCAAACAGAGGATCGTCTACCATGACATCGGTAAGAGTTACATTACCGGTATTCTCTACTATAAAGGTGTAGGTGATCTCTTGTCCAACATAGCTGTAGGTCTGTGGATCGGCTGACTTATCAAGTGCTATGGCCGGATCCTGGATTGCTTCTATCGTCTCATCATCTGTATCGGTTACTTCTTCGCCTTCGAACCAACCGGTGGCTGTCGCGGTGTTATATACATAACCGGCATCAAGATCTGCCTGGGTAATGGTGTATTCGTATGTGAACTCAGAAACATCTCCGGGTGCCATTGTACCTGCATCGAAGGTTAATTCAAACAGAGGATCAG
>PUKZ01000010.1 GCA_003550725.1 Bacteroidales bacterium
CTTTTGGCCCTCTCAATTTTGGGCTTAACAGTGAGGAAGTAAAGGCAAGGGTTAGTTATGCCTTAGAAGCTATGAATCTTAGCGGTTTTGAAAAATCACTATCACATCATTTATCAATGGGTGAGCGCAAACGTGTTGCACTTGCAACTGTACTGGCATTAAAACCTGAAGTAATTGCCCTTGATGAACCTTTTTCCAGCCTGGACCCACCAATGATGATGCAATTACTTAATCTTATCAGTGAATTGAAAGCAACCCTTGTTATTGTTTCTCAGTCATTAATACCACTTATCTCCTGCTGCCAGCGTGTAGCGCTCATTAATAAAGGGAAAATAATAGCTGTAGGCCCCGTAAAAGAAATTATTAAAAACGATAAACTTATGAGAGAAAATGGACTGGACCTGAGTTTTTATAAAAAAACATTTAAAGAATTCTTTTAGGGACTAACAAAAAATACTTTTTTAACTTGCTGAACGAAAAAAAGTTTTAATTTTGTAGCACGTTAGTAAAATTTAGTAACACATGCAAGTAAAAAGATTTGGTGTTTCATTAGAAGAGAATGTTCTTAATAAACTTGACAGTTTTGTTAAAAACAGCAAGTTTCCAAATCGTTCGCAAGCGATAAGATATCTTATCAAAAGTTCTTTAGTTGAAGAAAAAGTTGATAAAAACAAAATTGTTGCCGGAGCAATTGTTATAGTTTACGATCATCATAAACGAGAACTTAATGATAATTTAATGAATACGCAGCACGATTATCACGATGTTGTTCTTTCAACCCAGCATGTTCACCTCGATCATGACCTTTGTCTTGAAACAATCGCAGTGAAAGGAAACGCTAAAAGACTTATAGAGCTTGCCGACCTGATAATCGGCACTAAAGGCATCAAACATGGCAAGTTTGTAATGACTGATATTGAATAATCTTTTTTTTGAACCTATAGTAACACGATTTTTAAACTTATTAACACTAAAACTCAGTGAAAAAAACATTTATTTTATTTGTTTCAAAATTAACGGTAATTTTTAATTTGTATTCAAATCAACAACAAACGGATACAATAAGGCCTTCTTTTGACTTGGAAGAGGTTGTTATTACAGCTACTAAAACTGAAAGGAACAAGCTTGATATTCCATATAGAATAGACGTTATTGGTGCTGATGTTATAAATAATTCTTCAGTTACTCAAATAGATGATATTTTAAGATTTGCTTCAGGGGTTAATGTAAACAGGAGTTCAGGGATTTATACTCAAAGACCTATGGTAACTTTACGAGGATTGTCGGGTGATGAGCAATCAAGGACTTTGGTTTTAATGAATGGTGTTCCGATAAATACTTCAGATGAGGGGGGTGTAAATTGGAACAGAATTAATCATAATGACATTGAGCGTATTGAGATAATGAAAGGTCCGGGGTCATCATTATATGGGAATAATGCTATGGGAGGAGTTATTAATCTTATAACAAAAACACCTCAGCAACCTCAGGAGGTTTTTAGTAGCGTTAGTTTTGGAACACACAACACTATACGACAAGATCTTAATGTTAGAATATTAAGTGAAGAAGGTTACTATGGCGTTTTGTCACAATATTACCTTGAAAGTGACGGGTATATTAATTTACCCGAAGAAGATATTGGCCCGTATGATACTGAACGTTTTCTTGAAGCAATAGGTGTTTCTGCAAGAGTTGGGTATAACGAAAGTGACTGGTTTAACTGGGAATTACAGTATGATGTTTTTAGAGATAAACGTGGTGAAGGAATGAAAATATACAATCCGGAAGGAAATTACAGAAACTTTGATACTGATCTTCTTAGAGGTAACCTAAAAGGTGGCAATGATAACACTAATTATAATATGAGTGCTTTTTATCAAATGGAAAATTATTATGATATAAATGAGAGGATGAGAGGCGAAAATTACTCCAGGTTTGATGTTAACTCTTATAGAGAAGATGTTGGGTTTTTCGGGAATATCAGCCATGATTTAACACAAAACAACACCATTACAGGAGGTATTGAGTATAAAAAAGGAGGTATAGAAGGAGGGGACTATTATCAAACAGCCCCTTTTGATACTATAGTTAATGCGGGGGGTCTAACAACTTTTGCAGGATATATACAAGATGAACATGGATTTTTGGATAATCGAATAAACTTCAATTTGGGAATCCGATTTGACCATGTAACATTTTCAGACGGCAAATTTCACTCTACTGACCCATGGGATGAAACACCTGAACTTGAGGATAATACATGGACAAAATTTTCTCCCAGAGCTGGTGCACGTTTTAACTTTATTGAAAACTTTAGCTCATACATATCTTATTCTCGAGGATTTAGAGCATCAATATTAGATGATCTCACGCGCACAGGATGGATGTGGGTAGGACCAAAATATGCTAACCCCAACCTCAAACCCGAATATATTGACAATTATGAAATAGGAGTTGATTACTTCCCTTTAAGTCATTTAAAATTTTCTACATCAGCTTACCTTATGCAAGGGAAAGATTTCCTTTACTATGTTGCAACAGAGGATAAAATTTTTGGCAGACCGATTTTTAGAAGAGAAAACGTTACTGATATTGAAGCTATCGGGCTTGAAGCAGAAATGCAATACTCCTTAATGAATAACCTGCAAATTCATGGATCTTATAATTTTTCGGAATCTAAAATAATCGGCTTTGATGAAAGACCTGAGCTTGAAGACAAATACTTAAAATATGTACCTAAACACAGTGGTTCAGCCTCGTTGTTCTGGCAAAACTCTTTTGTTGATTTATCATTAAGAGGAATTTACAAAGGAGAACAATTTGCTGATGATATTAATGAGGAGATTTTGGAGGAATATTTTACTTTTGACTTTTTAGTATCTAAAACAATAAGAGATAATTATATGATATCTATAGATGTTCAAAATATTTTTGATAACAGGCACATGCAAAGCATTCACTACTTATCGCCGGGAAGAATTGTCACAGGAAGAGTTGCTTTAAAGATTTAATGCTATGATTAAAAAACTCATTTTTCTTTCAATAATAGCTGTTATTTTTCTTTCATCATGTAATGACACAAGCCGCTCTGAAAAGAGCGGCTCTGTTGTTATTACAGATATGCTGGGCAGAGACGTTTCTGTACCGGAAAATGTTGAAAGTATTGTAGGTGTTAGGGCAGGTGCTCTTAGATTGCTGGTATATATGGATGCAACTTCAATGATAGCAGGAATTGAGTACCCGGAAACAAGAAGCAACAGGCCATACATGAAAGCATATCCGGAATTATTGGGTCTACCCACGATCGGGCCAAGTATGGGCGGAGATGCAGAGATGATACTTAACGTTGAGCCTGATGTAATATTTAAAACCTACACTACAACACAAGATGCCAATAAACTACAAAGACAAACGGGAATACCGGTAGTTGCTCTCGAATGCACTGATCTAGGCACTGACAACGAAAATATTTTTGAATCCCTTAGGCTAATAGGCAAAATCATCAATAATAAAGAAAGAGCAGATTCGATAATTAATTATATAGAAGAAAACATAGCTGAGCTCAACACATTAACAAAAGATATTTCGCAGGATAATAAACCTACCGTATATGTTGGAGGATTATCATATAGCAACTCTTATGGAATAAAAGCAACACATCACCGTTTTGCACCTTTTTTGTTTGTTAATGCAAACAATGTTGCATCTGAAATAGATGAACGATTAACTTCTCATGTAAAAGGAACTTTTATTGATATAGAAAAACTTCTGTTTTGGGATCCTGAGTATCTATTTATTGATGAATCAGGGCTTAATTTAGTCAATCAGGATCTAAAAACCAAAACAGTGTTAAAGCACTCATTGAAAGCAATTGAAAATAGTAATGCTTTCAGCCTTCTACCTTACAATAACTATGCAACCAATTACGAGTTTGTCCTTTTGAATTCATGGTATATCGGAAAGCAAATATACCCCGAGCAATTTGAAGACATTTGTTTCAATGAAAGAGCTGATGAATTGCTTTACCACTTTTATGGTAAACCGGTTACAGTGAAATCGTTAGGATATCCAAGAGCGTTGGATAATATAACAGTTGAAAAATTATGAATAGCGAAAAGCTAATTGAAAAATATCATAAAACAAGGCGATATAAAATTTTATTTTTAGTACTATTGATTCTGGCTTTAGTAGTTATGATTTTTGTGGCTCTTACTGTTGGTTCAACAACTATTGGAGCGAGTAAGTTGATTGATGTATTTCGGGGTAACACTCAGCCGCAAATTTACCAGGTCATTTATAATATTCGTATGCCTCGTATAGCCGGAGCTATATTAGCAGGCACCGCATTATCACTATCTGGTGCAGTAATTCAAAGCTTGCTTCGAAACCCATTGGCTTCCCCATACACATTGGGGATTTCCGGGGCATCCGCGTTTGGTGCTGCTTTTGCAATTATTGTCTTAGGAGCAGGAAGCAGCTATGCTGATTCCGGTGACCTTGCAAATATTAATAACCCGTATATTCTAACTATCTCTGCTTTTTTATGGAGTCTGGTAGGTGTTACGGTGATTCTTCTATTATCCCACTTCAAAGGCGCAGGGCCTGAAATTATAATTTTGGCCGGTATAATCATAAGTTCACTCTTCGGAGCGGGCATATCTGCAATGCAATATTTTGCCGATAATGTCCAGTTGGCTTCGATTGTCTTCTGGACTTTTGGTGATATGGGGCGTGCATCATGGAATAATGTGACAATTATTGCCTTGATTCTTACACCGGTGATATTATATTTCTTCTATCATAGATGGAATTATAAAACTTTGCAGTCAGGAGATGAATACGCAAAAAGCCTTGGGGTTAAAGTCGGACGAGTTCGATTGACAGGCATGGTCATTGCTTCGTTGGCAACAGCTGTAGCTGTTTCATTTTATGGTGTTATTGCATTCGTAGGCCTGGTAGTACCTCATATTGTCCGACGAATTATAGGAAATGACGAGCAGTTCCTGATACCGGCATCAGCATTATTTGGCGGGCTGTTTTTGCTCGCTTCAGATACACTCGCGAGAACAATAATAGCACCGGTTGTGCTGCCAATTGGTATATTGACATCATTCCTGGGTGCACCATTGTTTTTATTTTTATTGATCAAAGGAATGAGTAGAACATACTGGAAGTGATTTTATGGGTGGTTATTCGAAACAATAATAACAATAATATTAAATGAAAATAAACATTAACAACATCCAGTTCTCCTATAACGGCACAACCGTTTTGAAGGATATCAATTGTAAAATCAACAATGGCGATTTCATTGCGGTTGTTGGGCCAAATGGTTCGGGTAAAAGCACCCTTATCAAATGTATAAATGGAATTTTAAAACCTCAGATAGGAACAGTATATATAGCTGACAAGGACATAAAACAAACTCACTTGCGCGACCTGTCCAAAACCATTGCTTATGTTCCGCAAAACAGCAATGGTCAAGCTCCTGTCAGTGTTTTTGATACCGTATTGCTCGGCAGAAAACCATATATTAACTGGAAGCCGTCTTCCGTTGATATAAAAATAACAACAGACATAATCAATCATCTTCAGCTTGATGATATATTCATGAAAGATATTAACAAACTAAGTGGTGGGCAGCAGCAAACAGTATATATTGCAAGAGCCCTGGCACAACAGCCCGAAATACTCCTGCTTGACGAGCCCACTGCCAATCTTGACCTTAAGCATATCATAGAAATAATGGATACTCTCAAAAATCTGTGTAATAAAGGTTTTACAGTTGTAATAGCTCTTCATGATATAAATCTCGCACTGCGGTATGCATCATCCATCATAATGCTTAAAGAGGGAAAAATATTTGCACACGGTGGAAAAGATATCATTACTGAAGAAAATCTAGAAAAGCTATACGATATTAAGGTTAAGGTGATAAGAAATAATGATTTCCATCATGTAATTCCATTAGGCAAACTATATAGAGAGGATAAAACAAAAAATAATGAATTATATAAGACAACCATAGGATAATAACTCGTTACCTGTTACCAAATAAAGATTACAAAAAAATGAAAACCTATGAATTTAAAGCTATAGGAATAGTTCACAATCCATTTGAGACAACCGAAGACTATAGAAAGATAAAAGAGAAGTTGAGCCTTATTGAGGTGTTTGATGATTATAGTGATGCTTTACTTGGCATTGAAGAGAATGATTATCTTGATATAGTGTATTATTTTCACAAGTCTGAAGAAAAATTCCAAACAGACACTCCAACTTCACCGGATGTTTTGCGTGGTGTTTTTGCAAGCAGAAGCCCCAAAAGGCCAAACCTGGTGGGAGTATGCACAGTAAAGCTTCTTGAGCGTAAAGGCAACGTCTTGCATGTACAAGGGCTTGATGCCATTAACGGAACTCCTGTTCTTGATATTAAAAACTGTGACACTTCAATGTTTGCTTATGAATACGACAACAACCCGGTACATCAGGGTAAGCTTAAAACAAGTCCGCGGATTGATATACGCAATGAGATTCATTCGTGGCGAACTGAGTCGTTAATGATTAAAGCAGCACAAATGCACGGACACTTTTGTCCCGGACTGGCAATGGGCATTATGGCTGCCACTTATGCCATGAACAAGCTGGAAGCTGAATCTGATGGTATGGAGGATCTTCTGGCTATTACCGAAACTAATAACTGCTTTTCCGATGGTGTGCAGTTTGTTACCGGTTGCACTTTCGGGAATAATGCTTTGATATTCAAAGATCTGGGAAAAACAGCTTTTACACTCACTAAAAGAGATGGCAAGGGGATCAGGGTTTCATCGAAAAACGAATCCCGGCAAGTAGTAAGGGAGGCCTTCACTGATCATCAAAATCTGTACAAAAAAGTAGTTGATGAGCAAAACCATAGTCCTGAGCTTGTAGCTGCTTACAGAAAAAGTGCCTTAGACAGGGCTTTTGGCACACTGACTCTAAAGTTTGAAAAGCTGTTTGATATCAAATATGTTGATGTTAAAGTACCGGAATACGCCAAAGTTCATGACAGCGTTATTTGCTCGGTTTGTAATGAAAGCATCATGAAAACACGTGCATTAAAGAAGCAAAAAGATGAGTATAGGTGCCTCGAATGTGATGGAAGTGAGTTTAAACTACTTGATGGGAATGGTATCCGCGTTTGTAAACCATAAAAATTATTTACCATATAAGGCATATAAGATCATATAAGAACTTTCTATTCACAGCAGCAGGTTTCAAAACCCGAAACTTATATGTCCTTATATGTCTTAAATGGTTTAAAAAAATAATTATACCATATAAGGCATATAAGATCATTTAAGAATTCTCTTTTACATAAATAGGTATTAAAACCCGAACTATATATGTC
>PUKZ01000152.1 GCA_003550725.1 Bacteroidales bacterium
ATAAAAAAGCAATCTTAATGTTTTGAATTTAGTATTTGAAAAATTGGAATTTATTTGTTATTTGTATTTTGTAATTTGTGTATTTTAAATTCATGATTAATTCATTTTAGAATTTTAGGTAATATATTACAACATTTGTATTATATAACATATATCATGCCAAGTTTTATTTAAAACCCCTCATCCAATCTCCGGGCAATTCCTTCTTCTTCCAGCTCGCGCCTAAGGTCATCATACATAACCTGGACATAAACTCCTACTTTATAGTAGTTTCTTTCTATACGAAGGCGGTCTTCACCTGATGGCGGGCCATCGGTAGACATAGCCACAAAATTGAGATATCTGCCACCCACTTCGAAAAACTCATCAAAGAAATCAGAATGTTTTTCATGTGCGTCACGATCTCTAACTATTGCAGGTGTTCTGGCAACTCCCTGGCCTGCAGGAATTCCTCTGAAAATACATGCTGCTACAGCATTCCGTTTAGCTATTTGAGCGGCATCTGTGGGGCTGGGGCCATACCCCCATACTTTTACGGCTTTTGTACCATTAGAACCGACACCAGCCGGCTGAATTTCATAGTTATAACTACTGCTATACAGAGCTCTACGCTCTTTTCTGCCCAACTCACTTGGAGTTGAACATGCACTCAATAATAAAACAGTGCAGGTAATAAATAAAGCGATTTTTTTTGTCATGACATTTCAATATTTGTTTAGTTAATAAATATATCAAAATTTAAATCTTAAGCCTAAAAACGGAGATTCGCCTTCTCTGTTTTCAAAAATATCGGTGTATTTGTAATCAATAACATCCTCATCCTGGATAGCATTTCCAAATGGAGTATAAAAATTATACCCTGCAACTACCTGGAAATTATATGTTATGTTTAAAGCCAGGTTACCTCCAAATTTCAGGAAGTGTGTCTTTAATTCGTATTCACTTTCTTGTTCTTGGCCATATCCAATATATGGTCTCAACTCAAAATTCCTGAAAAAATGAATACCTTTTTCTAAACCAACATCCCATCTGAAGAAAGAAACATTTCCATCAAAATCATAACCTGGGTCATTTATAGGCCTAAAATTAGGATATTCTTTACTGTCGAATCCTATATTTCCGGTGGCATAAAGTGCTCTTACGCCAATAGCCCTGCCAATTTGATAGCTTACTCCTGCGGACCCCCCACCTATTTCACCTAAATCAGGACCAAAGTGTAATCCAATACCATAATCATTATTTTGTTGCAAGACATATCCTTCTTCCAGGCGCCTTCCGGCAACCTGGTAAAACCTGCTTGGTTCCATGTCTCCGGTAGCTATCTCTTCTCTATTATCAGTAATATCAGATGTTGCTCTGATCACACCCCTTCTCACCTCTTTTATATCTTGAGTTTCAGGATTGTACCTGTGCTCATAAACAAAAAAACGTTGATCAACCGAAAGCCCTTCTTTTTTACCAATCTTGGCTCCAAGCGGACGAGTCGAATATAATGGTGTAATAACATTGAAATCATCATAATTTCTTTCAAGCTCAAACAATACATTATCATAACCACTCTGAGCAAGGTCTTGAAATAATTCTTCTGTTGATTTTTCGGATGTAATAGTACCCAGAAAAGTCCCTTCTTTATAATTGTATGAATTCACATTTGTAGTTATTTGAGTAACATATTCCAAAGTTGGTTCTATTGTTTCAAAAAGTTCACGTTTTTTCCTTGCTTCTTCGTCAGAATCATCTTCTAATACCCAGGCGTCGTATATTAATTCTTTATCTTCTTCCGAAAGGTTTACTCTGAAAAGAGAAGCATAAACAGTTGCCCTGTAGCCATAATAAGTATCAGTATCGACACTTCTAACATTTGAAAAATCCAGGGTGACTATATAACTTTTATCGATCAGCCTATTTCCATAATCCATTAAAGCCCAGTTGCCTCTTGTAGTGGATTGTTCTCTTAAAACATCAGCATCAGTAGCATTTGCCATCCCGCGTTTGTGTATTCTTTCCATATCCATGCGACCATCTTCTGTTCTATTGTACCAATGCGATATTATCTGTTGTGAGATCTTTTTTTCATTTAATCGCGTTTCTAAAACATCAGCAGGAATTTTGCCGGTGTCAGTAGAGCGGGCACCTCTAAATTCAAAAACATCTTCTTTTAAAGGATTTATAAAAAATTTATCAGTATGATAAATTTTATTGTATGACTTCTTAACACGGGTAATATAAGAATCACCACTGTTATAAACAAGCGCCCAGGACAGGGAACTACGATCGTATGCCTCCGGAATCACAGCCGGGCGCCTATGAAGAGCTTCTTCAAAATCCTGGCAAGATGCGTCGAACCCAAAAAATAAAAAACCAAAAACAAGAATTGATAGAGAAGCGTAAAAGTGTTTCATATTCATTTTATTTTTTTATAATTTTATTATTATACTTTATGTTAATTGTTGAAACCAGGAAAATTAAATGTTAATAATTTTTTACTAATCAAAAATAATACCACCTTGATGTTATTACACAAAATTATTAAAAAACAACAAAAAAAAGTATTTTTTTTGCATTTTGTAGATAAATATATGTTTTTAAAATAAGAGAATTAATTTTATGTTAATATTTTTGTATTAGGCTACAAAATTAATTTTTTAAAGGTATGGTGGAAGGTTTTAGGCTATATTTTTTTTAGAAAATAAATAAAAATAACAAAAAATGGTATAAAGTTTGCAACTGTTTATAACTAAAATTTAATTTTGCATTAGTAATTGTTAATATTTTTTTTTATATTTTGATGTTTTTTCTACGTAAAATATTTTTTTATCAATAAAAATATTAATTAAATAGAATAAATAATAATTAATTTTGTAAACATTAAATCACCAGTTAATTTTATTAATTAAAAACTAAAATCATGAAAAGTCAAAATTTATCATTAGTTATTACCTTTTTGGTAATTAGTGTAGCATTATTGCTCTCACAATGCAGGTCAAAAGAAGAGGTGCCTGCTGGTGAAACCCGTGTTGAAGTATTATGCAGTGGCCCTGAATATCGTTCGGACAGTGAATATTTCAGGGCAAACAGCGTTGCGGAGAGTCCGAATCAAGCAAACTCCAAGAGGATGGCTTTAAGTAATGCCAGGTCTGAGTTAGCCGGACAAATGGAAGTAACCGTTAAGGCTGTAATTGATAATTATGTACAAGACATTACTGTTGGCGACCGTCAAGAATTTTCTCAAAGATACGAAGGTTTGTCAAGGGAAGTTATTAATCAAAAATTAACCGGCACAAGAGTTATTTGTGAAGAGTTGACAAGAACAGAAGATGGAAGATACAAAACTTATATTGCGATTGAACTTATGGGTGATGAAATTTTCAGCGCAATGAATGATCGCATAACAAACGATGAACGCTTAAGGCTTGATTACGACTACGAAAAATTCAAAGAGACCTTTAATGAAGAAATGAAAAATATGGAAAGGGATAGATATTAATAATCTAAACTCCACAACCTTAACAGACTGCCTGAAAATACCAAAATATTTTCGGGCAGTCGCCCTTAAGGCTTTCTAATAATGATTTTATATAAAAGCTATTTTTTATTTTTATTGTTTATTACTAGCAACGTATTTGCTCAAATACATCATAATAAGCATTTTAATCCTACAGAAGAAGATCGTGACAATTTTTTATTATTATTTGAAGACAAAATAAACCAATCAGAATCATCCAAAAACAAAGACTCGCTTGATTACTTCACATTAATTCCTGAAAGGCTACCCAAATGGATAAATAAAATACCTATATCCTCAGAAAATAAGGTTTATATGCTGGGTATATCTGATCCTGGGATGAGCAAGGAAGCTGGTTTTCTTTTAGCAAGCCTGAGATTAAAAATAGCATATTGTCTGTTAATGGAAACCCTTGTAACCAATATGAGAGATTTTTATACTCGTGAAAAATCAAACCAGCATGCAAATACCTCTATAGATTATACCCGATTTGTTAGCCAGGCAGAAACTGATTTTAGCCGGATAAAAGTTATTAACAAACATATTACAAAATATGATGAAACTATTTTGCTTGGAAAAATTGATTTAAGCAGACCAAAAACCGAAAAAAACCAGCGAAAAACTGCATACAAAAGCATCAATTATGTCAAATGCAAGAAAAGTAGGTTCACGCACTGAAATAGCTAGTAAAACTAATTTAAGCGCATCTTATAAATCTAAAGAATTAAACAAAAAAATAAAACACACTTATGAAGCTAATGCTATTAATAAAAAGGTAAACACAGAAACAAAAATTAACGGAAATACAATTTCTTATCTTCCGGCTATGAATTTAAGATACTCAATTGCAAATCAAAATAGTAATGATAGCTCTCTCAAAACTGATCAAATAAAACACAGTTTGCGAAACGGTCTTTGGCATGCATATTTAACAGCATTGTTATTTGAATTATCGGATAAGGCTCACAAAAATGCTGTTAATTTATCGAATATTAGCGAAATATTTAACAACCTGTCGCAAAATCTTACCCGCGAAATTGTATCAAGCTCTATAAAATGTAATAATAAGCAAATTATGATCAGGGAAAATAATTTATATTTAAGATGCGATTAATATAAATATTCTCCCGGAATAGCATAATTTTATGCCTGGACTGATCAAAACAGGCAAAAATATAACTTTAACAAAGCATAATTAAAAAATATTGCAAAATGCTTTTCTAGCTAGAAAAGCATTTTGCAATAAAAAACAAATCCGTTAAAAGTTACAAAACAATTATAATGATATTAAATAAAAAAATTGACTGATTCTTTTTTTATTTAATTGGTTCATTAGGTTCACGCCATCTTATTTCATAGTAGCCGGGCCTATCGTCGACCGCACGTCTAAAGAAGTCTTGGGGATAACCGACACCCACAGGCCAATCGGTAATATCATCTCCTTCACGAATATACCTGTCATTATATTTGGCAAAAATATAATATCCAAGCTCCCTCCAACGCTCAACAGTATATTCTGCATTATTAACACTAAAATCTGTAAGATATTCTACCAGCATTTCTTTATTATCGTTTTCATATAATTGTTTAGCTGCCAGATCAACTGCGCCGGTCATTGTATGAGCTCTGCTTTCTATTTCTTCCTGTACCTGCTTTATATCTTCGATAATATAGCTATATAATCCATAGGCATAATTAGCTACAAGGTTAAAAACCCAGTAAGCCGAATCCCAGTCAAATTCAACGCTATTACCGGTAACAAGCGATTTAGGTGTATCATCCATTCCAATATAAAGAGGCATAAAAGCATTTGAGTAGGTATCATCAACGGAGTACCAGCATATACCACCTATTTCATCAGGCAACCAATTGCGTGCCTGGGTAATAAACGAAAATCCTGTTTGTGGTTGGGAAATAGTACGCTCCCATGTATATGTTATTTCCTCCTCATCATCTTCCAATTCAAAAAACAGGGGTCTCCAACGATAGGGATTATTATAAGGTCCTGCAGCAAATCCCTCACCTGTATAATAAGGTGTATCATGAAAATGATCGCGAACAAAATCTATCATGTCTTCTACACTTATTTTTTCATCAGGTTTAATAAAAAGAGGGTAAGGTTCGGCTCCTTTAACGGCACGCCAGTAGTCGGCGGAAAACTCTTTTGAAGGTGCAGCTCTTCGATAAACACTCCAGACACGACCTTCACATAGTAATAATGATGTTGGGTCTATGGGATCATATGCGTCGACAAAACTAAAATCACTTTTGTCTCCCTCAAACCAACCCATATCGCGGGCAAAATCTACAACGTCATCAGCCCACATCCAGTTTTCGGTATCATCCCAGTCAACTTCACGAATACGAGCCTGATTTGCATGTGCTGCTATATAACCATCCGGAACCCTCGCGGCTACCCAAACGGCTCCTTCACCATGCTCGCCTTTTCCTATAAAATCCATCACCCATCCCTCATTCTTATCTGCAATCATAAATGACTCACCGGTGTCTTTATAACCATATTCTTTAGCAAGCTGATCCATAATTTTTATAGCTTCCCGCGCTGAACCAGCCCGTTGCAAAGTAGTCCACATCAAATTACCATAATCAAAAAGACCATCACCGCCATGAAGCTCCTCTCTCCCGGTAAAAGTGGTTTCGGTTATTGAAACCTGTTTCTCATTCATGTTGCCAACATATCCATAGGTGCGTTCAACCTGCTCAACCTTTCCCAAATAATGCCCTTCCCGAAAACCATACAATTTAAGAGAATCACCAGGCTCATACTCCCCGCCCTGATAAAATTGCAATGGTGCCATGAATCCGGCCACATCATAAAGATAGCTGGTCATAACACTACCGTCAGTACTTGCACCACTTGATACTATAACACTGGTACATGCCTTAACTTCTGTCTTCATAAACATAAACAGCAAAATAATAGCTGTTGTACTAATAACAATATTTTTTCGCATATTTAAATATTTTGGTTTTTATAAACATTTTAGTGAACTGCAAAAATAATTCAATTATTTTGAGTCTGTGTTAAATTATATTAATAAGAAAAATTCACCTATTATAACAATTACAAAACAACTTTCCAATAATATATATTAAACAATATAACTACATCTTTCAATAATTTGTTTAATGCTCATAAAAATAATTATTCATACATTCCGTAGGCAAAATAAGCAACGGCCTCGAATTATTTTTAATTCTGAACTTCATATACTCCAACAACTTATTTTCTTTTATTCCGGGGCTTTCAACTCCAATTATGCTTGGTAATAAGCTACTCAAACTAAATAATCCGGGTGTTGGGTATTCCAAAATTTTATAATCTTCTTCAATATCAATACCAGATTTAGCAAGAGCTATATTAATGGCTGTTTTTAGTCCTCCTAAAGTATCGACCAGTCCTAATTCTAAAGCATCATTACCTGACCATACCCTACCACGCGATATTTCTTCAACATCGTCATATTCCATGCCTCTTGCTTCGGCAACCTTAAGCACAAAATCATCATAGGTGTTTGTCAAAACATTTTTTATTATTTTTTCTTCTTTTTCGTCAAATGGCCTGTCCATCAACGGTATATTGAGTAGTGGAACAGGTATTCCGAATCCCAAATCAGCCAGTTCGCCTCTTTTAACATAGTCTGTGGTATAACCAATTCTTTCTTTTATCCCATCATCATAGAACCAACCGGCTATTACACCGATAGAACCCGTAACAGTGTTTGGTGCTGCAACAATAGTATCGCCATACATTGATAACCAATAACCCCCGGAAGCAGCAACAGATCCTTGAGAAATTATTACAGGCTTTTCCTCTTTAGCTTTCAGTAATTTTTCTGCAATAACATCTGAAGCTAATGGCGATCCGCCCGGCGATTCAACGCGGAAAACAATTGCTTTGACATCTGAATCTTTACGTGCTTTTGATATATCTTTTGCAAGTGATTTGGCTTTTATGCCGGTTTCCATATCTACCACACCTACAGCATATATAACAGCTATTTTTGGTTTTTTACCCCAGTAATTATCAACAGGCAACTGATAACGTTGCAGAGAATCTTTGCTTATGGTTGCCTTTTTTGAACCTGTTTTTTCTTCAAGTATCTCACTTATATCACTCCAGCGACCAAGCTTATCAACTAATCCATACTCCATAGCATCATTGGCCGTGAAAAATACAATTTCATCAATAAATTCATCATATTCATCCCCGGAAAATTCACGACTTACAACAACATCCTCTTTAACAAAATCATATAAATGATTAACAATTTTTTGTCGTTGTTCACGATCAGCATCACTCATTTTATCACGGGAGATAGCTTCAAAGCCTGACTTATATTCATGAAACCTCCATTCGTCAACACCAATACCGATTTTTTCAAACATATTGCCCAAATATATATTACCCATAAGATAACCGGGCAATGTAATTGATCCTTGTGGATCCATGATGATCTTATCAGCAACTGAAATGAAATGATAGCTATTTATGGATGCATTATCTGTAAATACCACAACTTTTTTACCTGTTTCCTGGAATTTCTTTATCTCCTCTCTTAATTCCCACAACATAGTATGATTAATATTCATCCCCGAAGCATTTATGGCAATTCCTGAAACTCTAGGATCATTAGCTGATGCATCTATAGCTTGCAATATCTCCATAAAAGAATTAGATTCATCAAATAAACGGTATTTCTGATAACTCATTGATTTTGACAGATCAATATTAGTATAATACTTCGGCTTACGAATGATTTCATCTATAATGTTCCGGTCGTATGCTCCAATACGTACTGCATATGTGTTATGAGTATGACTAAAATCATTGTCGAAACCGCCTTGTGTAGACAAACCCATCCTGCCAAGGCTTAATTCAATACCGAAAGTATATGCTTTATGATCAAAATACCTTCCGGTTACTCGTAAACCGGGTAATGCTTCCAGGGCAATACCAGCGCTCCAGTATCCTTCAGAAAACTTCATATCATTACTTAGTGCATAATCACCAAAAACAGCAAGCTTCTCATCTCCAAAAGGCCGTATTGCAAGATCCATAACACCTTCATAATGGTCAAAACTGGTAATGGAAGTCCCGGTTAAACCCAAAGAGAGATAACGACTGGGTCGAAAAAGTGTTCCGGCAGTAATAGAATTTTCTCTTTCAAAAAAATCAACATCCCCACCAAGCCAATTGTAGCTTATCCCAATACCGAACATTTTATTGCCATATGCTGATGATATACTGTAATCAGTTAACCTTAAGTCTTGAAAATTATTATTAACAACCGAAAAGCCCATGTTTGGCATACCCAAAAAAACGCCCCACCTGTCAAAATCACTGAAACTGCCGTATCTGTCAGACCAGGCAAACATTAAATCAGGATGTTGTATATAATTTAAAATAGCCGGATTATCGTAGCCATACAAGCCAAACTTCATGGCACCGGGAGATGCCATAAGAAAATCATTACGGTAATGATATCTGTCAAATCCTGACCCGGATTTGGCGGGATTAAACGAAATTAAGAACAAACAGATTAACAATATAAGTCTCATGATTTCGATTTTTTAATTATTAATTAATAATATTGTTGATTGACAAAAAGCAAATTAATGACAGCTTTTTACAGGGGCTAAAATTAAAAAAAATAATTAAACAACTTTTTATTTCTTTCCTTTTAATTCACTCATTTAGCTTGTAACTTAAAATACAATTATCATTAAAAAGGAAAACCAATGTTTGGGGAGCTTTTAATAATAATAGGTAATAGCGAATCTTCGGCAACATATATTGTTAAATAAATGAAAATCAAAATATTAACCATGCTTTGTTCAAATAAAAAAACTTTGTCTGCTACATAGTGACCAGGCAAGATATTTATAAGCAATTAATTTAACATGAGATCAGCTGACAAATAATTTTTATTAGAATATTATAGTTACCTATATTAGAAAAAAATGTTTAAGTTTGATATGACTTTTGATTGTTATAAGTAAAAGGTTAAAATGCAGTTAACAGACAATTCGATTCTTTTTAGAAAACTAAGGCATAAGCACCCTGAAATTGTTTATGAGGATTATAAAATAAGCTATAAAGGCGATGATCTGTATATTGAGTATATGTTTACCATGACCGGAGGTATAGTTTTTCGTCCTTTCATACATATTCCTGCTTCAAAATTTTTCTTTTCCACTGATATTCCTGAAAACACTTTGCGCAATTTGGTTTTTCATATTGGTATGATTGAGCTTATTAGTTATTGGAAAACCGCCTGCCCACCAACAGTAATCATAAAGCCACACAAGCTAAATGATGAGCAAATAGAATGGTGGAAAAACTTATATTTTAAAGGAATGGGTGAGTTTTTCTTTATTAATAATATAGATATAAATTACAGGGATTTTTTAAATATTATAAACCATAAAAATGGCACTAATGAATACTTATTATCACCGGTAAATTTATCGGATGGAGCAATTATACCTGTAGGTGGAGGAAAAGATTCGTCAGTGACTCTTAAGTTGTTAAAAAATTACAAGCCTTATACCATTCCAATGGTTATAAATCATCGTCAAGCAACTCGCCAAACTATTAAGTCTTCAGGGTATAATCTTTCAGATGTTTTGGAAATCAATCGAATGCTTGATCAAACAATGCTTGACCTTAACAACCAGGGTTATCTAAACGGGCATACTCCTTTTTCGGCTCTTTTGGCTTTTGTTTCATTGCTGGCAGGCATAGGTTCAAAAACTAAACACATTGTATTATCCAACGAATCAAGTGCTAATGAAGCTACCATCCCCTGCACTAATATAAATCACCAGTATTCAAAAAGTTATGAATTTGAGCAAAGCTTCAGGAATTACGTGTCAAAATTTATTTGCCCCGAAATTAAATATTTCAGCTTTTTAAGGCCATTAAATGAATTGCAAATAGCAGGTTTATTTGCCCGGTATCCTGAATACCACCAAGTGTTTAAAAGTTGTAATGCAGGAAGCAAAAATGATATATGGTGCTGTGAATGTTCCAAATGCCTTTTTAGCTTTATTATTCTTTCACCTTTTTTTGAACCCGCTAAAATCCTTAATATTTTTGGCGATAACCTTCTTGATAACTATAATTTAAAAAAATATTTTGATGAATTAACAGGAATATCTAAATACAAACCCTTCGAATGCGTTGGCACAATTGAAGAAGTTAATACAGCACTTTGCATGACCATAAGTAAATACTATCATAAGACTAAAAAGCCTATTTTATTAGAACATTATATTAAATCGACAAAATATAAACAATACTTTAATAAAACAGATAAATTGTTAAGCTATTTATCAGATAATCATTTCTTGCCAGAAAATTTTTACCGATTACTCAAAAATGAAGTATGCAAAAGGCTTTGAGAGAAATTATAAAATACAATAGACACTTTTATTTCGGCAACAATCTTATATGGGGGTTTTATGTTGATGCATATATATAATGATTATGACAAACGAAGATAAGTTAAAAAGAATATTCGATCAGAAAAAAATATTAATACTCGGTTTTGGGCGCGAGGGTAAGTCAACCTATAAGTTTGTCAGAAGTCTTTTACCGGGTCTTAAAATAGGAATTGCTGATGTACGTGATTCTGTTAAAGATGATTTCTGCAAGCTTTTTGATTACGACTCAAATGTTATTTTTCATACCGGCGATGACTATTTAAAATCATTATCATCATACGATATGGTAATAAAGAGTCCCGGAATTTCTTATAAATTGATTCCTGGTATTTTGAAAGCCCCGGTTATAACTTCACAAACTGAATTATTTATAAAACTATTTCGTGACAGGATCATAGGTATAACCGGATCCAAAGGTAAATCCACAACATCAAGCATTATATATTCTATTATGTGCCATGCGAATAAAGATGCAGTATTTGTAGGCAATATAGGTATCCCCCCTTTTGACCGTATAAAATATATTAAAGATAACTCCTTTATAATCTACGAATTAAGCAGTCATCAACTTGAGCAAGTTACTGTTTCACCGCACATTAGCATTTTACTTAATATTTTTGAGGAGCATTTGGACCATTATAACTCCTATGATGATTATAAAGCTGCTAAGTTTAATATTGCTCTGCATCAGCGATCAGATGACTACTTTGTATTTAATTTGGAAAACGATTTAATAAGGTCTTTGGTTAATAAATACAAATTAAAATCACAATTGATTTCTTTTGGCACAGAACCATCAATCTACAAGCATTACCGTCTTTCAGGCAATGATGTTGTTTGTTCTGACGGCTATGTATTTAAAAATATTGACAAAAGGTGTAATATTATCGGAAAACATAACCTTTACAACATAACAGCTTCAATTATTGCATGCCAAATTGCAGAAATAAGCAACAAAATTATCATGCAGGGGCTTTCAGCATTTTCCGGCTTGCCTCACCGGCTTGAGCATATAGGTAAATACAGAGACATTAATTTTTATAATGATTCAATAGCTACAATACCTGAAGCCACAATCGAAGCAATTAAAAACATTCCCGATCTGGCTACTATTATTATAGGTGGATATGACAGGGGTGTAAACTACCAAAAATTAGCAGATTGTCTGTCAAATTCTTCAATCAGTAACTTTATTTTTTTAGGAAATGCCGGTAAAAGAATCTATAAATTAATTATACAAACAAATCCCAATTTAAGTAAATTTTTACACCTCGTAGAATCTTTAGATGAAGCCGTAAAGCTTTGCATAGAACTCACCCCGTCAGGTAAATCCTGCATTTTGTCGCCTGCTGCCGCGAGTTATGATATGTTTGATAATTTTGAAGAAAGAGGTGAGAAATTCAAAGACCTTGTAATAAAATATTCTAAAAACAAATAAATCACACAAATATTTGATGGCTTTTCATGCCAAGAAAGGTTTGTTACAAAATTTCGTCGATCAAAGAAACTGCACGTATCAAATCATTTTCATCACGTATTCTGAGGCGTTCATCCCGAAAAGCTGCTCTTATCTCTGAGCGTTTATCTGAAAATATTCTATATAAAGCTCTCCTGCTAAACCTTTCAACCTCGTAAACCTGGTTTCCGGGTTTTACTATATAAAATTTGGGGCGCGATCTGAGTCTTGGTAACGAATGAAGAGATCCGCCAGAACTCACAAGTCTTTCACTGGCTATTGTTACCCGCCGATGTGCCATCAAGGAAATATCTCCTTTATATAGTTTCTCAAGGTAATTACTTTTTTTGTCTGACCCGGATGATTTATCCATTTCAATATTTTTAAAAACAACCGGCTCCGCCCTGTCCGGAAGATCAATAGTAAATTCCTTTACCAGGCTTTTATCAACTTTTACGCGTTTATAAGATTCTTCAGACATCCAAATTAACTCATCTAAATAAGTATTATACTTTATAAGTTTATCCCGGACTTTTTTATCTGAAACCAACAAAACATCACCTCTTTGCCAATCACCATCCAAATAATAATCCTCACCTGTCGAACGCATTGAAAAGTTATAAACTTCACCCGACAATTTCGGCTTATGGTCAAGTGTTATTGATCGGCTACTATCTTGTGATTTCAGAGAAACCGGAAAAACACTTATAAAAAAAACAACACACAATAAAGTTATATTTGAGGGCTTTATCATAACAAAATTATTTAATTTTTAAAGGTTTATTTATATTAACAGGTTTTCCTTCTGAGGTAATACCTTGTAATTTTATATAATAGTCACCTTTGAGATCACCTGCAAAAAAGTTAATATTTTTTGTTTTTCCTTTATTAATAGTTACATCATTATCCCAATGCAAAACCACCCGGAGATCGGGTTTAGAGTAGTCATTTTTTTTATTTTCCTTATATTCTGGACCTTCAAACTCAACAGGTTCACTTATGGATTCTTTTAACATACTTGTATTTTTACGGTGATCCAGTATATTCAAATATTCATTATTTTTAGTAAATATTCCGATTATTCCCGGGAAGTATATTTCTCCATACATCCAGGGATAATTGTGAACTTGTATCTTTTCTATCATTTTTGAATCTAAATGAATCAACTTATTTATATCATAAGTAATAATACCATCAAGGAAATAAACGGGTGGCTCCGGGAATCTGTTTCCTGTGGAAGCACAAATCAGTGAAGAATTGTATTCTCCATCACGTAACCTGATACGCCAGGGATGTACAATTTCTCTTGATATCTCGGGTAAACTGTCGAGAGGCACAAAATTACCAGGATAAATAACCCGTCTTGCATTAGAAAACATCACTGAGGGGTGTGATTCCGGTTTTTTTTCCGTTATGGTTTCAGACACGTAATCAAACCCATAAGCCCTGTTTACAGTTAAAATATCCTGGGATTTTTTTATGAAATCAAATTGTTCTTTTGAAAGAACAAAACGATCATGATCATAAGACGATTCATGCAAAAATTTATCATCAACTTCTATTATTGTTTCGCTTTCAACAGTACCGTGGTCAACAATAAAATATAATTCTTTATCATAATAAAAGTCGGAAAGAACAAAATTAAACCGCCCGTTGTCATCGGTTTTTGAATAAAGAATATTGATGATTGTATCGGGTGTATTAAGAATAACTCTAGCGTCGGAAACCGGTTCAGAAGATTTTTTGTCAGTAACTTTGCCTGACAATATTAAGCCTGCCGTTTCCATATAATAATCGTTGCTGGAATTATGTTTATTATTATCACCAAATGTTTCTTTTCCTTCCATTTTTATAAGATAGCTATTCAAATCATCTGTTTTCATATTACCAAACAATGAAGCGGCTTTCTGTTGATTATAACCAAAAGCATTTGCAATATTCAAAGACCTTATATAGCCATCAAAAGTTAGATTATTATTAGCAACTGATTCTTTTTTTACTACCGACAAAGAAAGGGAAGCGTTATCATCCTGCATCAAAGAACCATCAATGGTTAATCCAATTTTATCTCTTGCACCATAATTTTCCTGGTCGGTTAATAATTTTATAATAGAATTATCTTCAATATCATTGTACCAAAATCTTTGATTTATTCTGCCTTCATTATGATTACCTGCTTCTATAGATAAAAGTCCTTTGGGAATATTATTTTTGTTAATATTTATATCGGTGGTAAAATATCGTTCACCAATATTTTTTTCATACACAACATTATCTCCATTAATTATTCTAAGCCATTCTATTGGTGGACTTTCCCCTGCCGACAATATTTTGATATGTAGTATATTATTTTCCTGGTCAACTTTTAACAAACACCCATCATTTGTTGTTTCAGGCAATTTATATTGTTTATCTATTCCATCTATTAAGGCATAATAATTGGCCGCTGAATCGGGAGCGATAACAAATTCGGAAAAACCATGAGCATTAAGCTTTGTATTTTTAATGGTATCATTATTTTGATCTAAAATCCAGACATCGCGTGAAGGTGCATTAAAACTTCCCTCTGTTTTTATAAGCACTCTATTATCATGTCCTTTTAAAAAATTCTGGCTTTCAGGTTTAATGTACACTTGCATGTCATCAGGTTCAGCCACTTCTCTCGAAAAAATCTGTGGTTGTTCATCAAACCTGTTAACGATTAAAACTGGTTTTCTAAAATAACTATCCTCACCTTGGTTTTTCATCCAATTAGTATTGGCAATAATTTCATAATAACCAGTTGATAAAGTATCGTAGAGATATACACTACCTCCTGAATTATCATCTTTCACAGGCACAGTAACACTGCTTATTATCTCATTTTCACTTTTGAGAGTTAAATAAATATAACTACTGCTCAAATCTTTATCATTATCATTTAACAGGTGTGATTTGAAATGCAAGTATTCACCTGCCATATATATATCCCGATCTGTTTGAACATAGACATTTTCTCTTAAATCATTATCAAAAGTTTGTGATTGTGATACCAAGCAACCGGGAAAAATAATATATATAAAAAATGTTGCTACTAAAGCATTAATAAATTCTTTCATATTAAATTATATTATATTTAAATTCATTCAATCCACCAATCGGGTTTCTCATCGAAGCTGGAACCTGAATCAGGCAGATGATCCAGGCAATCCAGAGTATCTAAATTAACAATATTGTAATCAGCCTCTGGTCTTACATTTACCGTGAATGATGAAGCTTTTGATGATACCTCAAAAAAACCAAAAACATTTTCTTCGTTATCATCAACAGAATACATATTACCACTTATCTGCGGTGAAATGGGGTCAAAAAAGCTTCCACCATCATTTATTTGTTGATTGCGCTCAAAATGAAAAGAATAAGCATCTTCATTTAATGCATAAACAGAATTTATAAAAATTCGTGGTTGTAAGTAATTTATAATTACTATGTCTTCATCACCAGGTCCATATTCTGCCGTTGTGTCAACAGTAGTAGAAGGAAAACCGACATGCCTCATATTGCTGCTCCGTCTTGGTATAAAGCCAATTCTATTATGTTTTGATTTTGGCTTAGACAAGTTCTTTATAATATCACGATTAATCACAGTCGTTAAATCGCTTTTCTCCCAACAATAAACATATACCGGATCTTCTATTCCTTGAGGTTCAAACTTGTATTGCAACATTAAAGATGAATTAAATCTGAATTTAGGATATCTGTCATTATCGCTCGAAACATTAATAAATAAATTAACACCATCAACCTCTTGCGAAAATAAAGAGCTTCCATCCTCTTGCTTATAAAAAAACGTTTCAGTGCCAAATTCCCCGTAAAATTCATCAATTTCTATTGGTGGCAATAATTTTTGTGGTTCGGACTTGTATATACTACCGTCTTCTGTCGTTATTTGTAAAGTATATACTTCCCCGATCTCACCCGAAAAATTATCCGGCGTAAGGTAAGTACCAGCATCTTCTTCTTTAAGTATAATTTCATTACCTGCCTTATCAAATATTTTTAATGAAGCATTTGTGACAGGTTTATTTTGATATTCGGATCCAAAAACATCAGTCTTTGAAAGCTTTACTTTATGTGGGCCATTATTATTTGTAATTAAACCATCTACGACCAGGTTGTTTTCATCGAGCTTAATTTCTGGTTCATAAATATCTTTACATCCGTAAAATGTAAACAATAAAAAAATGCTTAAATATATATATTTACCTATTGATTTATTCATACTTTAATTTTTTGACTATTGTTTTAAAATTTTATTATCATTACTATATAAAGTGCTTGTATGCATATTAAAACGAATAATTATATGTTAATGTAGGCAATGGTCTGCCAATTATATAGAGCTGGTAAAGATTAAAAGTACTTGATGTTTCACGTTGGTAAAACAAGGAATAGGGGTTTTTACGTCCATACAAATTAATTAATGAAAATGTCCAGGTTCCTTTACCTCTTTGATCTGTTCTTAAGTTTTCTCCCAATGTAATTGTAAGATCAAGCCTGTGATAGTCAGGTAATCTGTATTTATTTCTGTCGGAATAATAAACCAGCAAATCATTACCGTATGAATAAGCTCTTTCGGGCAAAGTAACGGGTCTTCCGGTACTATATGTGAATATGGCACCAATTCTCCATCTACGTGAAATATCATAGTTGAGGTTCATAACCAGGTTGTGAGGGCGGTCATAATTTGAAGGGAAATAGGAATTTTTATTAATCTGATTTTCTGCAAACGGCTCTTTAGACCTTCTCATTGAACTGGAATAGGTATAACTGGTCCAGCCGGTCAACCGTCCTTCGTTTTTTCTGACATAAAACTCCAATCCATAACCATAACCTTCAGCATTGATAACATCTGACTCAATCATATCATTCATAACTATTTCCGAGCCACTTTGGTATTCGATGGTATTGTTAAAATTCCTGTAATAGAGCTCCAAAGAAGTTTCTATTGTATTATCCATGAAATTATGAAAATATCCAATTGCATATTGATCACTTTGCAGGGGTTTAATGTGCTTATCACTTAGTTTCCACAGATCGGTTGGCGACATAACCGATGTATTTGAAATAAGGTTGATATATTGATTGACCCTATTATAACTAGCTTTAACAGAGTTTGATTCACCTATTTGATAACGAGCGCCTAAACGAGGCTCCAGGCCATTGTATTTTGAAACTATTTCATTATTATCATAAGTGCGTTCTTCAACAATATTTTCTTCAGTCATAGGTTTACCCTCCTCATAAATATTCACTGTTGCAGGCCCCATCTGAAGGTATTGTGTGAAACGCAAGCCAAGTTCCAGGCTCATACGGTCACCTATCAAAATATCATCACTGACAAACGCAGATAGTTCATATGCCTGCTCTCTTTCCATTTTTTTTCTTTCAATTATTGATTCTTCTCCCACTGGATACATATCTCCCGGCAAAATACCATATCTTATAGCATTTATTCCAAATTGTACCCTATGGTTTTCTAATGGATCATATGAGAAGTTATATTTAAAACTTTTATAATCAATTTCTGACTTCATTTTTGAATGCTCAACAGGATTAATCACGGGCTCTTCAGCAACCTGGTATTGATAATTACTCATTCCAAGGATCATAGTACTTGTTAGTACATTATTAATACTACGGTTCCATCTCAATGATGCTAAAGTATTGCTATATTCAAAATTGTTTTGTTCATCAAAACCAAATTGATCAAAACTATAATATCCGAAAAGTGTAAGGTAGTTATCCGGATTTATAGCTATATTAGAAAGAGCGGTAAAATCATGAAACCTGGCTGAACTGTTCATAAGATCCTCGTCAGGCATTCTGCTAAGAAGCCAGTCAGAATATGATGATCTGGCTCCAAAAGAAAACGTTGCCCTGTCTTCAACAATTGGAGTTTCCAATAACACTGAGCTATTAAGTAATCCCAGACCTCCACTGACGGTTGTTTCTTCTTTATCCATACCACTATTCAAACTTATATCCATTACAGAAGAAGCTCGTTCTCCATATTTTGCGGGAATACCGGCTTTCATAAGAGTGACATTATCAACCATTTCGGGGTTAATAACCGATATCAAACCAAAAAGATGAGAAGAATTGAATAATGGAACATTTTCAAGCAAAATAAGGTTTTGATCAACACTTCCACCCCTTACATTAAACCCTGTTCCAAACTCACCGACTGACTGAACACCCGGCAAAAGTGTCATGCTTCTGACAATATCCTGCTCTCCAAAGGTACCCGGTATTTCATGTAACACTTTAGAGTCCATTGATACTAAACTCATTTGTGTGCGCATAACATTATCTTCAGCCCTGCGTGCATATATAGTAACCTCATCCAGTTGGGTAGTTTCGCTAAACAACTCAAATGTAACACTGCCATCGCTAAAAAGATGAATGTCTATAGACCTTTCTTCATAGCCAACATATGAAATCTCCAAAGTATGTTTGCCAACCGGAAGCTCTAACTCAAACTCACCATAAGTATCGGTAGTAACCCCTTCACCACTTTCAGCTTCATATACAACCACACCTATTAAGGTTTCACCTATTGCTGCATCTTTAACAACTCCATTTATAGTAGCTTTTGAGTATCTCCCATACTGGTTCGGGTCCCCGATAAAAGTATAATCATCTTCAGCAAAACGTGTCTCATCCAGATCTCGCTCTTGGGGAACTATCGCAATTATATCATCAATAAAAACAACCTTTAAACCAACATCCCCGGTTATAACATCAAGAGCCTCATAAAGAGTCAAATCGGCTATCTCAGAACTAAAGGTTAAATCATCATACCATTGCGACTTATAAAAAATAGTTGTAGAATGTTTATCCTCAAGAACAGTAACAACTTCATCAATAGTCAACTCCTCATTAAAACTTTGCTGAGAATATGTTTCTTGAAAAACAAATAAAAAGGTGAAAATTAATGAAATGAATAAAAATGTAAAACTTCTCATAAACATATAATATTTCTGAAAGGCATTAAATAATTGATCTTAATTTGAAATTGGCATATTGAATAATAAAAAAACAATCCATAAAAAAACACTATGAATTGTTGTATATTTCTCAAAGAATGTACTAATTAAAATGAGGTAATATAAGCTAATTATTTATGTTAATAAAACACTATAATACTCATCAGTTTAAAGATAGTTGCAAATATAATAAAAGTATATTTAGAAATCTATAAAAATAAAAAAGCACATATTGGTACCCATAGAATAAATAAAAACAAAACCGGTCAGCTTTAAATTGTTTATTATCAATAGCTTTGAATAGAAAGTTTAATGTATAAACTCTTTGGGAAAAAATAATTTTAGAAGTATTTTAAGATTTTTAAATTTTTAAGTGAAATCGATATAAACATACCATAAACAAAAAAATTTCTTTTAGATTTATTTTTTTTACTTCAAACGTTATTATTTAACTTGATAAAAAATATCAAAAAATATTATAATTATTAAAAAAAATAAAAAATTGTTAAAAGCCCCCTTACATTAGTTACTTCGCTACTGTTTTTCACCCTGCCTTTGCTATCTGCATCACCATAAGCTGCAGCTGTATATTCAAGTTCTGTTGATATTTGAACGGGGCCTGAAATAAAAGATATTGATGGTGCCATACGGTATAGATAATCGATGTTCTTGCCACGTGCAAAATACTCGCCCGTATTATTATGAGATGTGCCAAGATTTTTTGCAAAACCACCAAATAAGCCGACCCTGATATTGGTGCCATATATTACGTTACCCCAGGCGAAAAAATGGTTTGTTGGAGTATATTTTTCTATACCGGTTTCATGATCATCCTTTTTTATGGCGTACCCACCCAACAAAAGATGCTCGGTAAGATTCTGTCCGAAAATACCTTTACATTGCCATGTGAAATTCTTATCAGAATATTTCCAGTAACCCATAACTGAGTATGAATCAATAGTTTCATTGGTTTTAACAGGTTTTTCTTCATCCCGTGTATATGAATTCGTTTTTTCAAAACTATCGGTTGCCAGGCGAGGTCTTAACACTTTGTAATCACCTGCTGCGCCTAAAACATGATTATCGCCCTTATACTGAAGCTGAATATGAACGTTAGGCACCAATGTGTTTCTCATGTAACTATTATCAAACCCCAGAGGGCCATCACTGGAATTATCTCTCTGTGAAAGTAAAGTCAGATTAATGTTAAAATTTTCATAAAAATGTGTATAACTAATTTGAGGATTGCGTATAAATGGTTGAAATGGAGCACCTGTATTTAAAGATATTACATTGGGGAAAACTTCAACAACAAACATTGGATGCCAGAACTGACCGAAAAGAATTTCTGAATTATCCCATCTCATTTTACCATATGCATGCCTTAGCCTGAAAGTATTAATGCTTTCATTAGTAACTCCTGAAAAATCTGCTTCAATGATACCTGATGTTTCTGCTCCAAATGCACTTGGTGTTTTGATCTCACCGGTTAAACGCGAAGTTATGGCACTATAATTGAATCCCGGTGATGCATTTATGTCATTACCCTGCTTATCAATATCTTTACCGGCAGGATAAAATAAAAACAAGTCTTCGCGTGAAGCAACAACCTGGCGGCTGTCATACCAGTAATCACTTTTTACAAATCCGCTGAAACTAATACCCCAGTTTTTTTCTTTTTCTTTTTCATTATTAGCTTCCACACAAAATGTAATTGCAGAAAAAGCAACGAAAATAAATGGCAAGATCAGTTTATTCATTTGTATAAAATGTTTTTAATGTTCAGATTTCTAATAATATTGTAACGGGTGACGGCAACGGGTAACGAGTAACGAGTAACGGGTAATCATTAACTCATCAACCTATCAATCTATAAAGATATTAACTCATTGACACATTGGCACATTAACTAATTGGCTCATTATTACATTGACATATCATTCACTCACTGCAACTCTCCTGCTAACAAGGCTAAGCAAAGGGTTTACCAATAATGAAACAAACATTCCGATTGTTCCGGCCTGGGGAGAAGGTATTCCACTAAAATACAGGACAATACAGGTAGTCAGCCCCAGTATTCCTGAAGACAATGCTCCAAAACGTGTAGCCCAACGTGTAAACAGGCCCCAAACAAACGGCCCGATAAAAAATGATCCGATAGCTCCCCATGAAATGCCCAAAATTGCAACTATGGTATCAATATTAAAATATGCAAGAATAACTGAAAGAAAAACAAAAAAGGCACTCATAAACCTCATAAGTTTAGTAAGTGATTTATCAGAAATTTTCTTATTAATAAAGCCGTTATAAAAATCTTTGGAGAATGATGAGCTTGAAATAAGTACAAGAGCTGCAAGTGTTGACATTGAAGCTGACAGTATCAGCAACAATATTATTACTGTCAATGCTTCAGGTATAACATTTACAAGCAGTTCAGGCATCAACCTATCAGCAATGGGGGTGTTATTTTCAAAAACTGCAGGAGTTGTTTCGGGTGAAAAGAAAACCCTTGTCGTAGAGCCAATAAAATAGGCTACTCCACATATCAGTATTGCAAATAAAGTAGAAGCTACCATACCAACTCTGACAGATCTTTTATCTTTGATAGCATAAAACTTTTGCACAAGCTGAGGCATTGCTATAGGTGCTATGCTGGTAAGACAGACAAAAGAAAACAATGCCCAAAACCCCGGTGGCCCGACAACATTTGTTAATTCAGGTTTTATGGCGGCCAAGTCATTAGAAATGTTGGTAATTCCTCCTCCAACCTGCAATGTGCTAACAAGCAAAATAGTGACACTGGCTACCATTATCATGCCAAAAATCATATCAATCATTGCCATGGATTTATAACCACCCATAACAAGATACATCGCAGTTAAAACTCCCATAAAAAATAATGCGTAAACATATGGAATGTTAAAAGAAGATGTAAAGAGGTAGGATAAACCCATAAATACTGCTGCTGAATATGGGATCATAAAAACAAAAATAACAAGGGCAGATAAAAGCTTGAATAATGAACTGTTATATCTTTTTTCAAGGAATTCACTCATTGTGCTGACACCCATTTCTGATGTAACTCTTTTTATGCGCCATCCAAAAACAGACCACACCAAAAAAACTCCAACCAAAGCATTAAAAAAAGCAATCCATAAAGCAGAAAATCCGAATTCCCATCCCAGGCTTCCGGCAAAACCAATAAATAAAACAGCAGAAAAATAGGCAGTTCCGTATGAAAAGGCACTCATCCAGGGACCTACTTTGCCACCGCCAAGAAAGAAATCATTAAAAGATTTTGTCCGGCGCAAACCGATTAAGCCTACTATCAAGATCATCAAAACATACAATGCAACCACAATTATCCTTAGAGCCATAACTAACTTTCTATTAAATTAATAAGGAGGTTTTTTAAAAGGATGCAAATATAGTAAAAAGTAATCGGAAATCAGTGGAAAAAAGGCAGGGTGCATGGAGCAGGGAGCCATGAGGCATAGATTACCGAATACTGAATGCCGATTACCGATCACCGATTACTGATTACATTCCCTATGTTGTAAATATGCGTTTATTACATCAGCATTGATTACGATTTTTTCTGTTGCGCTGGCAAAACCTTTTGATCTTTGATTATTGATGGTAGCGCAGCGCAATTTCGTTTCTTATCAATACCCCCCGGGTTAAAACCCGGGGCTATTATTGTTAAACCCTTTCAGGGTTTTAATATGGCATTTCCGAAATGCCGATTACTGATAACTGATTACCTTTTATTACAGGCCCTATGCCTTTTGTCACCGATTACTTAATACTGATTACTGAATACTGATTACCGATTACCGATAACCTATTACTACACCTGCTCCATGCCCCATGCTCCCTGCCCCATGCCTATTATATCAATTACTCACTTTCCAAATCACGCTCCTTTACATACTTATCCAGCCACTCCAGCCACTCCCAATGCATGTGTAGAACTGATTCACGTGCACGATAACCATGGCTTTCATGTGGCAACATAACTAACCTTGCAATAGCGCCATTACCACGTAGAGCATCATAATATCTTTCACTTTGCATTGGATAAGTACCTGCATTATCATCGTCAGCTCCATGAATAAGCAACATGGGTGTATTCATATTATGTGCATGAGAAAACGGAGACATTTCTACGTACAGATCCGGGTCCTGCCAGAATGTACGTTCTTCTCTTTGAAATCCAAAAGGTGTAAGCAGCCGGTTATAAGCACCGCTGCGAGCAACACCGGCAGCAAACATGTCGGTATGTGAAAGCAAACTGGCAGTCATAAATGCTCCGTATGAATGTCCTGATACTGCAAGCCTGTCGGGATCAGTTACACCCATTTCAACAAGTTTATCGACAGCAGCTTCAGCATTAGCAACAAGTTGCTCAGCAAAGGTATCATTTGGTTGTTTATCTCCTTCACCCAGAACAGGAAAACTGGCATTATTAAGAACGGCATAACCTTGAGTTACAAGCATAACCGGAGATGTAGCACGTAAACGTGTATATCTGTGAGGTGAACCTGTAACCTGGCCTGCCCCATCGGCTGTAATAAATTCCCTGGGGTAAGCCCACAATATTGTGGGTAAAGGATCATCACTACCAATTTCATAACCTTCAGGAAGATAAAGATTGCCGTTAAGAGGTATTCCATCTTCCCTCTCATAATGTATCATTTCATTATGAACATCACGCATTTGCGGAAAAGGATCAGGTAAATCCGTCACCTTAATAAGCTTATCATCCATAAGATAGCGAAGGTAAAAATCGGGATGCTTTTGTTGTGATTCGCGCCTGGTCATAATAATATTATTTTCAGCATCAATAATATTTACAGGCCTCTCATAGTAAGGGGGTTCTGACTGCCATAGGCGTTCTGTAACCCCGGAAGTAACATCATAAGTATCTACAAAAGGTTTATCACCTTCAGGTGAGGCTCCTGAACCAACTAAAAACAACAATCGATCACGGCTGTCAAAATGCAAAACAGATTTTCCATATTCATTAGTAGTTGTTTGAAAACTCCCAGGATCATTATAACGGTCTTCGATTGATCTGTCAAATATTTTCACAGGCGATGCATTCAAGTCTGAAGGATTAAAAAAGCTTGTTATAGCGCGGCGGTCTCTATACCATAACTGGTCAATAACAGCATAATCTTCTTTTCCCCATGTAATACCTCTGTACCTTAATTCGAGTTTAGCCCCCTCATTGGGCTCACCAGTAAAAGGAGCTTCCAAAAAATAAACCTGGTCACGATAATCTGCTTCGATTTCAGGATCACCCTCATCTAATGCTTCAACCCAAAAAAGCGTTGCAGGAACATCAGCACGCCAGGTGAAACGCCTTGGGCCATCACGGGTGGCATCAAAACCCTGGGGAATATCATCTGCAAGCTCTATTTCAGCTACATTTACCGACTCACCAGTGTCAATATCATAAACTTCAACCAATTGAGGAAACCTGGTAAAAGGAACAATATATGAATAAGGCTTTTTGATACGATTAACCAAAAGATAATTACCATCAGGAGAATCTATAAAATACCATATTATACCTGGCTTACCGATTTTCCTATTATCTCCCTCCAAATTGATACTATATAATTGTGATGTGGCATAATAATCAAATATACGTTCATCATATACATCCGATATCAAGTCCTGGTAAGTCCTGACAGCAGCTTTTCTCCCCTTGCTTTCCTGAACCACAGGCCCTTCAGCAACCCTCGGCCTTTCCGGAACTTCTCCCCTGTTCTCATCAACTGCCGCATATATTAAGGTTTTACTATCAGATAACCAGGTGAAAGGACTTCCCATAACACCATTAAGTTTTGCAGATGTAAGTCGCTTTGCTTCAGATTGATCCACATCAACAACCCAAAGTTCAATACCATCAAGTGTAGTATGAGTAAATGCAACATAATTACCATCAGGTGACCAGCTTACATTCCGTACTTGGGGCTCGGAAGGCAAACCAGCCACTTCCCTGTAATTCTCCCCGTCAATATCAGATAAACTAAGACCTATACCATAACTGGCTCTGCTTCGACCATTAGTCATAGTATCGATGCGTATACCCCCCAAACGAAGCTCCTCCCTGGCCAAATCATTCAGGGTTAGTAATCCGGGATTTTCAATATAAATAATTTTGTCGTTACCCGGGCTTGTCCGTATAGAAGGCGTAGACGGGGCATCTACCAACTCAACAATCTCACCGGGTGGTTCCTGGTAAGTCAAGTCATCTTGCCCATTAAGCTTAACATCACAAATAAACGCTATTAAACTAACAATTGAAAGCGTTATTAAAGATTTTTTTAACATATTTGATTTTTTTATAATTTTTAATTGGATTAATAAACTGTTCTAAATTTTTATAACTATTAAATTAAATAACACCTAAAAATCTAAAATAAAAAATAACGGAAGTGAGCTAAAATGCTTATCTTTAAGGTGTTAAAACAATAAACAAAACACTTTAAACTCACTTCCGAGATGAAAGATAAAAA
>PUKZ01000033.1 GCA_003550725.1 Bacteroidales bacterium
AATCTCTATTGAGTGTGAATCAGTCTCTGATGATTGTAATTGTCAGAAAACAAAATCGCAATACAGCATCGGGGTCAGAAAGCCAGGGCCGGGATTTGAACCCGGGAAGTCTCGATTACAATAACAGTCTATGACTCAAATGATCTGTTTTGATCAAACTAGATCAGACGGAAGCAGACATATCTGCGGGCAAAGATTTACATGAATTGGGGGGATATCAAGAATCATCATGAGTGAGCGAATGGATGATGAAACAATTACCACAACTGTTCAAACGAACAACCGAGGCGATGTGCGGATACCTGCTGAAGTTCGACGTGCTCTCGGCTTCTATGATGAACAGGCCATCCTAGAAATCACTGTGAATTGTAAAAAGATAGTGGACGACGGAGGTGACAGCTAAAGCTGACGCTACATTCGGCGAGTAGATTGGGGCAGAGGAATGTGATCTGCCCCGCTCCTGGGTGGACTACCTTGGCCGGGTGTGTCCACCTAGGACTTGTCGTCCTGGGTACTAGGGTCTTACTGTCCCTGAATCCACAGGCTGTTTCTCCTGAAATTATGGGTGGTGAGCCGTGAGCGTCGAGAATTTCGCCGGTCACGGGGACGGCGACCAACCGTCGATCATCTATGCGTTCGACGGCGGCGACGAGATCCGGGAGGTCGTCCGGTCGGGATATGGGGAGATCGGTCACTCGCCCGGCGACGTAATCAACCGAGACTCCACTCGATCTACCCCCACTGAACGGCTCCCGGAACTCGAAATACCAGGACAGCGCGGCCTGCAACGTGATGATTGCGGCGAAGACCTCCCAGCGTTTGCCTGTGAGGAGTGTGGCTTCCCGAAATATATCGGTCGAACCTGTGGGTCACCACACTGCTCGCGCTGCTGGGCATCTGCGGTCAAAGACAAAACCATCCGCAGCAGCGGCAAGCTCGAAGGATTCCGTCGGAAACTCTACGCGAAATACTCAGGTAACTTCGATATTGATTTCAACCACGTCGTTGCCTCTCTGCCTGATTTCCTCGTCGATTCAGACACCCCGATAAAGCGGGCGCTCCTGGTGCTGAAAACGCTGCTTGAAAAGAAGTGGCAAATTGAAGGGTTCCTCTCGATCTACCACCCCTACCGCATCAAAAAGAAATATCGTGCCGATCAGTACGAACACGATGGGGAACCGGGTGAGGGTGACATGACCTGGAAGGACGTCCTCACCAGCGATGATCCGATGCAGTTCCTCAAATTCGAACCTCACTTCCACCTCTTTTTCCCGGCCAAACGGAAGTCATTCGACTATCTGACTGCTGAATCAGTCTACGAGGAGAGCGGATGGCTGTTCCACAGGATCACGAAAGGTGAAGATAGCAATGTGTCCGTCGAGGACCTCGACGATCTCGTCCATCAAATCACCTACTGTTTCAGCCACGCCGGAGTGAACGACCGGAACGCCGATCGATCCGAACTCACGAGCCGGATGAAAGGCGACCTCCACAACTGCTACATCCCCGATGGTGTTGAGGAGAAGTGCTTGGCGTCGTTCTGTGATGCTTCCCCGAAACTCCTCGGTGTCAAATTCGCTAACGTCTCAAATGCGACCTGCGATGCCGAAATATCGACTCAAAACACGGGTGAAACCCCCGAGAACACAGACTCAGCATCATCTGAGAGCGATAAGTCGCATAATCACCAGTGTGAGTGTGGTGATTGCACTGAGAGACACGACCACGATCGACCGATAACAGAGGTTTGGGATACTGAGAATATCAAATCTGGATCGACGCTAGGTGGATCATCTGCTGGACCAGCGGTCGCGGGACAGCAGCAGACGCCCCCAGCTCCACGAGATACCTGGAGTTCGTTCGGCGGTTCGTCGTCATCATCAGCATCAGAGGCCGCAGCCACGACGACGCGTACGGCCCCACCACAGCCTGTTGAGGATTCGTCGGACAACAAGGGCGAAGACTCCCCAGAAACACCGATCAGCGATGACAGACAACAGTGTGGCGGGTCTCTGACCCCGATCAATGAGGCAGCGGATCTCCTTGAGGACGACGAGTGGTGTCGAACGGCAGCATACGTGGCTGCGCTTCGTACTGCCGTTGAAGAATGGGAGCGGCGAACTGGCGGGTCCGAAGACCTCCCGTGGCTCGACGATTGCGACGGCCCCGATGACGACGACGAGACCTCGGTGATTCTCGACAGATAGCCGACTCCTAGTGAGTGGCAACACTATCACGGCGTGTCGCGCTACACCCCATCGTTTCCAGTGCTTCTGAGAGGGGGGTCTCCCCCCTTTTCGGGGGCCTCACCCCCTCTACCGCCTGACGCGCGGAGGCAGGATGAGAATTAGAGCCTCGCTGCGCTCGGCTGACCGCACCGCAGGTGCTAGCGAAAACTCTGGTGGTGGTGTGTGCGGTGTTGAGTATCAATGATACTTGCGAGAACCCCCTATCGGAAATCCTGATTTTCACCAGATAATACGAGTAGGTTGATTCGAGAGGTTACACGATTTGTGTACATTTATCCCCCCTCAATCTAAAGACATACACAGATTGTGTAATGCCGCCAGAAATCAAGGTACACGAGGGGTTCGACAGTGGGACAGTCTACAAGTTCCGAGGGAACGCAGTGTTCGTTCCTGCTGGGATCGTCGAGCAGATTGGAACCAACATCGAGTCAGAAGAGGACGCAGTGTGGGCAGCTGACTCCCCTCACCAGGACACCCCACTGGGAACAGTCGTGTTCGAGGGCAACGGGCGTGAGGCGACAGACCGTGCTGCGTTGTGGGCGACGATCCATGAGAGAGTCGGCATCGAGCCGCCGTTAGCGTGGCGTGAGTCGGGTTCAGACCCGTGTGAACGAGTGCGTGTTCCAGCGGTCGTTGCAGCCGATGGACACGCTGCGATGGCCGCTTTCCTTGCTTGCTATGGGTTCGATAACGGAGAGATAGCTAACGCGATCGGAGTCGGCCAACGAACGGTATCGCAGTACATTTCTGACTTTCGCAAAGGAGAGCGGTGATGGAACATCCCGGCTCTGTTGAAATTCTCAAGTGATGATAGGTTTCCTGCGTCGTGCTGCATACAGAGCGTGGATGCAGCACGACAACTCGCTATATCAAATTTCCTTGACTATCCCACCTGCAGTACATTGAGTCAAAATGTTCATACATAATACCAATATCTTCCTCAGAAATTATAATATGGTGATTGTCGTTACCAATAAACGGGTTGTACTCCCATGTGAATTCTTCGGAAAAATTTTCTCCTCTGAGTTTTGCACGGTGCGGCCCGTACCGGTAATCAACGTCGTCAAAATGGTGGTTGTGTGATCCAGATGTATATATATCAGGTGGCTCCTCACCATCCACGGATTTGAGTTTGATCGTCTCTTCAACGAGTATCTCCTGTTTTCCTTTGTGTTCAATGCGAACCTCTAGGGAAAGGTCATCGTCCGTCTTATTCACCACACCCAACCGTTCGTTTACCGGGGGATACTCTTTATCGAGGAGTAGCCGTTTCTCATCTCCGTGCTTTTCAATTGTCATACTGTAATAAATAGCATTACGGTGGAGAGAGGGTTCGTCATCGCTGTATACGAGATAGGATTCATCGATATCTAGTAGTTTTGGAAGAATGAGATTGTTGTCTGTTTCATATTCGTCGTTCTCGATCGCAGCCATCACCTCTTCCTGAGCACTACCCGGCAATTCATCAATCCGAATGAACTTCGCATCACATTGTTCATAGTTACTACCATCGCCGTTGTTACTACCGGTAAGACATCCCGCCAACATAGCTGCACTTGCTCCTGTAAGAAGGGCTCTTCTTTTCATATGTCGGACGATCATACATATAAGCAAATACTTTCTGGTGTGCTCCTATCTAAACACCTGTTTGGGAAATGTATATTTTGTACCACCGTCATATTGTTATCAGTAGTTGAGTAACTACAATATCTGCACTGACCGATTACTCTCCTTCATAGATCGGCTTTCAGTCAGTGCCACATTCGCGCTTTGTATTCAGCACGCAGTTCGCATCAGCTCTGAAGGATTTCAACAGAGCCGATGGATATAATTCGCCACTCTGGCCGATATTTGAATTGAAGCACGTTCATTCCAGACAACTCGATCAGCAAGATCAGCAGGTAGCCCGATTTCGTTTTCTACTTTTTCTCGTACCTTACGGTCGCTGAACCCGTCTTCGTCAGCCAATTCTTTTTTCAGGATCTTGGCGATTTGTTCGGCTTGCTCAGTGGTGATGTCATCATAATGCTCGACGATAATCCCCGTCCGTTTCTCGACATCAAGTTGTTTCTCGACATCAAGTTTTTCGTTCTCAAAACGAGCGGCAGGTTCGAAAGAGCCACCCTCGTTATCATCTCCACCTGATACTGAACTTTTGATTTTATCGAATATGCCCATGGAGAACTAATTCACCTCATTTGTTTTCAAATTGATGGGTTCAAAAGAATTGAGTAGCAGGTTCGTATTGTACTCGTGGACAGGTCTTAGACTGTCACACAGTGTATTTGGACACCAAACCGAGTCACAGACAGTTCACATCAGACAATCACCACATTGACGTGATTCGGGCGTGCATCACAGGACATCAGCCCTGCATCATGCCTCGAATTACTATCACCATATCTGAATCACTCGACGAATATCTTGAAGAAGAATCGGGAGAAGACGGCGAATTCGACTCGAAGTCAGAGGTGATGCGCCACCTCGCTGAACGAGGCAGAGAGGTCGACGATCTCGAACGTGAGCTGGAGATGGCAGAGACCCGGATCGAGGACCTGCGTCGTCAGATGGCTGCCCGGGATAACGTCGAGGAGAAAGTGGATGTTCTGGCGAAACGCTTAGAAGACGAGCAGCGGGCGCAAGACGCCCCATTCGTAGTCAGGTGGTATCGCTGGTGGCGGCGTCGGAACCCCGATGAGGAAGGTAGTGAAAGGGCCTAGGCACCGTTCACCGATACCGCTCAGGTGGATAGAGGCTAATCTGGATTGTACTGCCAAGATTGTACCAGGACACCGGGTGGACAGTAACTTCGAGTCCGTAGTGCCGGGCGAATTCAAAGAGGTCGAACCAAAGGTTGGTCGGCTCGTCATGGGCGTGTAGCCGCTCTATATTGCCAGAATAGACGTGCATCGAGTAGACAGCAGGCTCGCCATCCTCGTCGAGCCAGAGCGTCGCGTGATCTTTTCCTGGCGGGGCATGAGGCGGCGCGTTGGGATCGTCGTCTTCGCCGACGGCGTTGTGAGGACACTCGTCACAGCCGTCGATGAGCCGAGCGATACAGGGCGTCTCAGCGGGCCTGTCGAGACCGTGAGCATCGAGGAACCGATCCCGTTGGTATTCACCCATGATCGCACCGAGTGCCCGCCAGATGTCCGACCACTTCGGATCATCTGGATCGTGGTTAAGATAGTTTTGAATCGCCTCACGCAGCTGCTCGTACTCAGGCCATGATGGAATCGGTTCGTTTGGCCCAGGGGTTGAGTAGTTAGTACCGTTATCCATCGGTTGAGTTTTCTATTTGTTCTTGATCAAGGAATTTGGGAATGTTATCGATCCACTTTTGTCTTTTTTCAGGCGTATAATGGTCGTATCCATCCCCTGTATTTCCTTTGTCTCCTCTAAAGTAATCTACAATTGATTTTTTAACACGGTCCCGCATTATGGACGTAGTCCAGTGACGCCAGTAATGGGGTTTGATATTACCTGGGTCATGCCAATCATACCTGTATCCCAACTCATCAGCGACTTGTTTGAGTCTCCACCGGTATTCTCCATCGGTCACTCGCAGTCCTTCTTCTCGTGGTGTTGGCTTGGTAAAGAGAGGACCTTCTACATTATCTCCTCGACGCATCATAATCCACCATATTAGTACGTCCTTAAGCTCATCGTCAAGTGGAATTATTGTGTGAGTAACTGTCTTTGCACTAGAATCTCGAACTTCGCCTCTGAATTCTTTCCCTTCTTCAGGTTTTGGACCGTAGTAAATATGATCGGGATAATCTCGAACGTGCTTGTCCAGATCCCAATCAGCAGCAGGATGGTCTATATGACAATCACATAAATCTAAATTTACGGTTCCTCCAACTCTTCGGGTTGTTTTCACCATTGTCAACGTCATCGCAAAGTAGCAAGGATGAAGTTTAGAAAGAATGTCTTGAATGACCTTCTTATCGTATATGGGTGGCTGCTCCGGGTGGTTTTCTTCTAGAATGTTGTGGTTGTCTTTGACTTTTTCAAAAGGGTTTATATCAATTCCTTCAACATTATAGGAGAGAAATTTGCTGTACACGAATTCAACTCGGTTTCCATACTCTTGTTGGACTGATGGTTTATATTCCTGCTTGAGGTCTCTGAAGTAATCTTTTGCATGTTCTGTCGTCAGATCACGGGCTGTCAGACCTCTTTCTTTGAGCCAAGGACTGAGAGCTACTTTCCCATCAAATAATATGTCTTCTACTGCATCTTTAGTTCTCTCGCTATTTGTGTCGAAATAGTTGTCCATGATCCACACGAATGGGTCATCTGGATTTGGATTATTCCGGGCACTCATAATTCGGTTTTGAATCCTCCAACTTTGTTTGTTTCAACTGAATTCCCATGTTGTTGAGATAGTTGAAACAGTCTATCGATGAGATCGCTCTTCAACTCTTCAACGAAGGTTTCAATGATCTCATCAGCCTCTACAAAGTCACCTCCGTGTTCTTTGGTTAGTCTACTTAATTCAGCTACCAGTTCTTCATTGGTAACGAACGGTTCCTTTTCTGCATTTGCTTCGTTGGTCCGCGAGATTCCAGAGGTTCGTGGATCTAGGTCTGCTATATTTGACTCCCCTGCTCTGAGGGCATGCCTGGTGTAGTCAGATATTCCAGTCCAATTTCCCTCGTCAACTCGTTCTTGAATCTGTTCCTTGCGTTCCTTTGACACGTACACCTGTAATTTCGTATCGTATTGTTTGTCGCTCATTGTGTTTTGGTCCTCTTGCTTAATTTAAACTCTATTCTCTTGCCACTACAATTTTTCGAATATGACTCAATCTCTATTGAGTGTGAATCAGTCTCTGATGATTGTAATTGTCAGAAAACAAAATCGCAATACAGCATCGGGGTCAGAAAGCCAGGGCCGGGATTTGAACCCGGGAAGTCTCGATTACAA
>PUKZ01000171.1 GCA_003550725.1 Bacteroidales bacterium
TCGGGCTCATAACCCGAAGGTCGCAAGTTCGAATCTTGCCCCCGCTACTACCAGGCCTTGTAAGCATTATGTTTACAAGGCTTTTTTTGTTTGGCCGCTGCATATTTCATTATTGCCCTGCTAAAGATGCAATGCGGGTTTGGGGTTATTTTTAATAAGGCTCTGGAAAGGCTCGAGACTATGGAATAATTTTTTAATATTTGTTAGGGTTGTTAGGGTTGTTAGGATTGTTAGGGTTGTTAGTGTTGAAACGGGAAATTAAACCTAATTTACTGTATTTTACAAGGCTCTTAAGATAAAATTAATGTTTTTTCTGGTCTTAAGCTTTAATAAAATAAAATGTGATTATTATTATATATTAGTATGCACAGTTATACAAATGGCAGTCAAATATTATTTTTCTATATTTTTGTAATATAGACCTGAACAGGCAGGGTAAAATATTTAACATACAATTGAATGGTATTAAGTAGTGACTGATTAACCGGTTCAATTGTTTAATGATTTCGGGAAATTTTATAAACACATTACATTTTGTTGCATTATGAAAATTAGAAAGTTAAACCGGGCTATACATCGTGATTTGGGTTATTTTTTCTTTGGCATGTGTATTATTTACGGTTTGTCGGGCATAGCGCTTAACCACCGGCATGACTGGAACCCGAATTATGTTATTACTGAAGAAGAATTTAGGGTTGAACTCGACCGGCCCCTGCCTGAACAACCTAAAGATATTGCTTTAATGGTGCTTGCTGAGGTTGATCTGGAAGATGAGTACCGTACTCACCTTGAGCGAAACAATATCTTGCGTATATTTATCCATGATGGAAGTGTTGAATATGACATTGAAAGCGAGGTTGCTTTTTTGGAAAAAACGCGGCGGCGCCCGGTATTTTATGAAATAAACTTTTTGCATTATAATACACCGCGTAAGTTATGGACGTGGTTTTCAAATCTTTATGCCGCATCACTTATAATACTTGCTTTTACCGGTCTGTTTATACTTAAAGGCAAAAATGGCATAACAGGCCGTGGTGCATGGCTTACCTCGGCGGGTATTGTCATTCCACTGATATTTTTGTTTATGTATCTCAACAGTTAAAATAATAGTTTGATGCATTGGATATGGCTGGCTTTGTTAACGGCTTTGTGTGAAGCATTGAAAGATGTGTTTAGCAAGATAAATCTGAAAAACACAAATCCATACATAGTTGCACTGGCAATGCGGATGTTTGCTTTACCTCTATTATTGCCTCTTTTATTTTTTATTGATATTCCGGAGCTGGGTGATAAGTTTTTTTTGGCATTGATGGTCGGTGGCTCAATGAATATTTTTATAACTATCCTGTATCTTAAAGCTATTCAGCATTCCGACCTTTCGGTAACAGTGCCGATGGTAACCTTTTCGCCTCTTTTTTTACTTATAACTTCTCCTATAATTGTAGGTGAGTTTCCCGGATTTTATGGTATAGCAGGAATAGTATTTATAGTTTTGGGTTCATATATGCTTAATTTGCAGGCTGTGCGGAAGGGCTTTCTTGCTCCGTTTAAAGCATTGTTAAAAGACAAAGGGCCGCGTTATATGCTTGGTGTTGCTTTTTTATGGAGCATCACTGCAAACGTTGACAAGGTTGGCATTCAAAACTCTCATCCTATTTTTTGGGTAATATCGATATCAACGTTTTTGTTTGTTGGGATGATACCCGTGGCATATTTTTTTGCCCGAAGAGACCTGAAGCAGCTAAAAACACAATATAAATCACTATTTCCTGTTGGGCTTTTTACTGCCCTGACATTGATTTTTCAGATGCTTGCCATCCAGATTGCCCTGGTAGCTTATGTGATTTCCATAAAACGCACCAGCGCATTGATGGTGGTTGTCTTTGGCTGGCTGATTTTTAAAGAGAAAGGGTTTACACAGCGTATTGCAGGTGCAACGTTGATGCTTGTGGGAGTGTTGCTTATTACGTTATTTAATGGTGACGGGTAATGGGTGACGGGTGACGAGTGACGAGTAACGGGTGACATAACAGGGTTACCAGTAACATTGACTAACAAATAAACAAATAAACGAATAAACGAATAAACAACTTCCATCACTCTGTCAACTCATAAACCCATAAACTCATAAACCCCTCAACCATTAGCTCAATGCCCTAGGCTCTAGGCTCTAGGCTTTCTTTTCCATATTTTTCAATACCTTAGCCCATGAATCACGTAATGTTACAGTCCTGTTGAACACCAGGCGTTCTTCAGTGGAGTCCTTGTCAACAACGTAATATCCGTTACGTTCAAATTGCACTTTACTTCCGGTTTTAAAATCATTGATCGATGGTTCACCATAGCATTCAACAATTTTAAGCGATTCAGGGTTGATGTTATCTTTAAAGTCTTTTCCCTCTTCAACATCTGAGGGGTTTTCTTTTAAAAACAACCTGTCATACAGCCTGGCTTCGGCTTTTACAGCGTGTTCGATGCTTACCCACTGAATTGTACCTTTAACTTTTTTGTTGCTTCTATCTTGCCCGCTGCGGCTATCAGGGTCGTAAGTGCAGTGTATTTCGGTTATTTCACCGGTTTCAGGGTCTTTTACCACCGACTCACATTTTATTATATAAGCATATTTAAGCCTCACTTCTTTTCCGGGCGAAAGCCTGAAAAACTTTTTGGGAGGGTCTTCCATAAAGTCATCACGCTCTATGTAAAGGGTTTTTGTGAAAGGTATTATTCGCATCATTGTTTCAGGGTCTTCGGGATTAACCTTACCAGCAACCTCTTCAGTGGTGTCGTCGGGGTAATTATTGATTATAAGCTTCACGGGATTCATTACTACCATTGCTCTTGATGCTATTTTGTTTAGGTCTTCACGGCAGCAGTGTTCCAGAAGTGCCATATCAATTATGTTTTCTCTTTTAGCAACTCCTACTTTTTCCGAAAACATTCTTATTGAAGCCGGGGTGTAACCTCTTCTGCGTAATCCTGATATGGTCGGCATACGGGGGTCATCCCACCCACTGACTATTTTCGAAGATACCAGCTCCAAAAGTTTTCTTTTGCTCATAACCGTATATGTGAGGTTAAGCCTGGCAAATTCAATCTGCCGGGGCCTGTTCTCAAAAATATCGAGAGCATCCAAAAACCAATCGTATAAAGGACGGTGTACCTCAAATTCCAGGGTGCAAACCGAATGTGTTATTCTTTCAATATAATCAGACTGTCCATGTGCCCAGTCATACATAGGGTATATGCACCATTTACCGGCCGTACGGTGATGCGAAGTGTGCATAATTCTGTATAATACGGGGTCGCGTAAATGCATATTTGGCGAAGCCATGTCAATTTTGGCACGCAAAACTTTTGAGCCGTTAGGAAATTCGCCTTCACGCATTTTAGTAAAGAGCTCAAGGTTTTCTTCTACACTGCTATTGCGCCACGGGCTTTCTTTACCGGGACGGGTTGGAGTGCCCCGGTTGTTGGCAATATCCTCCATGCTCATTTCACAAACATAAGCTTTGCCCTTTTTTATTAAATATACGGCATAGTCATATAATTTGTCAAAATAATCGCTGGCATAATACTCCCGGCCTTCCCAGTCAAACCCCAGCCAACCTACATCTTCCTTTATGGAATCAACATACTCGGTGCTTTCAGTAGTAGGGTTGGTGTCATCAAACCTTAAATTGCACTTCCCATTATACCTCTCTGCAATGCCAAAATTTAAACAGATGGATTTGGCATGGCCTATATGCAGATATCCGTTTGGCTCAGGAGGAAAACGAGTGTGGATACGGCCATCATTTTTATTGTTACTTATATCACTTTCTATTATTTCTTCAATAAAATTTAATGAAGTGTGTGATGAATCTTCGCTTTTTCCTTTATCACTCATATGTAATGTTTTAATTTTGTTTACTAATTGTAATAACCAGCCTGAAAAAATCTTTTAACACTGAATGTGTTTAAATATATGTTGAATGAGATAACTATCTTTATTTGTAAAAGAGTCAAAAATAAAAAAATATTCGAAGAGGTTGGTAAAAATATTTACTTTTGCCGCAAATAAAAACAAAATTGCAGAATGGGTAAAATAATACTTGAAGATATGGAGTTTTATTCTTATCACGGTTGTTTTGAAGAAGAACAGGTGATAGGCAATAAATTTATAGTTAACCTGGAATTTGATTTTGATACCGGCAATGGTGAATTGTCCGATAGAATAGACAGAACGGTTAACTACCAGGAAGTATATAATATTGTTGACACGCAAATGCAACAAAAATCCAGGTTACTTGAACATGTTGCAAGAAGAATATTAAATGCGGTTGTAGATAAATTTTCGGAAATAACTTTTTGCCGTATCAAATTATCGAAGACTAATCCACCGCTTGGAGGAAAGGTCAGGGCAGTAAGTGTAGTTCTTGAAAAATATGCTGATGAGCAGGATAAGTAGCACTTCCGGGGGCCAAACTCCGGTTGTTGCCTGAAAGTTAAAATAATTTTTAATTGAGCTGATTTAAAAAGAGTAATTTATATATTTCTTGTGCGAATTGATTTTGAATTGTGAATTTGTTTTTATAATTTTATGATTAAATTTTATGGCTTCGTGGCCGAGTGGCTAGGCGGGGGTCTGCAAAACCCTTTACAGCGGTTCGAATCCGCTCGAAGCCTCTTCGATAAAAAGGATTGGTAAAGAAAATTACCAGTCCTTTTTTTTGGCAGTGTAATAATAAATATAGCAGCCCCAAACACCGGATAATAAAGCTCTGAACCGAATAGATGACAAGTCGTTTTGATCTTTATCTATTATGTTAAAAATATTTATTCTTCTACATATCAATATATGTTTTTTGATCAAAAATTAGCAGTACTTTTGCAACGCCATATAAAAACAAGTTAATGAATATAAAAAGAAACTTTGACCTGCTTGACAGGTTTGCTGCCCTTCCTGATACAGTTGGCACCTTCATACTTGCCGGAAAGAAAAATGGGAAATGGAGAGAATACAATTACCGGGAATATTCGGATATATCGCTTAACGTAAGCATGGGGCTTTTGGCTTTAGGTTTTAAGCCCGGCGACCACATTGCTACTATTACCAACAACCGCCCCGAATGGAACTTCATAGAAATGGGGGTTGCACAGGCAGGAATGGTGCACGTGCCCATACATCCAACATTATCAGACGATGAGCTGGTATATGTACTCAACCACTCGGAGTCAAAAATGATTGTTGTTTCCGACAAGAATTTATATAATAGGATATCATCCTTCAAAAACCGCCTGAAACATGCCAGGCAAATTTTAACTTTTGATGAAGTTGATGGTGCTGGCCACTGGACGTTGATAACTGATGCCGGAGAGAAAAATTCTGCGGAGTTTTTCGATAAAGTTCAGGAAATAAAGGAGAGCATTTCGGAAGATGACGTGTTTACTATTATATATACATCAGGCACCACAGCTATGCCCAAGGGAGTTATGCTTACTCATAAAAACATTATAAGCAATGCATTAGCTTCGGCCAAAGTGCAACATTTGAATTACCATAATAAAGTTTTAAGTTTTCTGCCATTATCACATGTCTTTGAACATATGGTAAACTATAAATATCATTACCTTGGCATTAGTATATATTATGCTGAGAATATAAATACCATAGCAAATGATATAAAAGAGCTGCAGGTTGACGGTTTTATTACCGTGCCAAGGTTGCTTGAATCTATTTACGAGAAGATAATACAGAAAGCCCGCAAACTTGGTATTATTAAAAGGTCAATCTTTTTATGGGCATTGAAGCTGGCTAATAAATACACACCATACAAAAAACATTCAATATTTTACCGTATAAAACATAAGGTTGCCGATAAGCTGGTATTCAGCAAATGGCGTGCGGCATTAAGCCCAAATATTACTTTTATCGGTTGTGGTGGCTCAGCACTACAGGAGCGGTTAACACGTATATTCTGGGCTGCAGGCTTGCCGGTTTTTGAAGGTTATGGGCTGACTGAAACTTCACCCGTTGTTGCTGTCAACTATTCCAAACCGGATGCGGTAAAAGCAGGGTCGGTCGGACAGGTCTTGAACGGCGTGCAGGTCAAAATTGCAAATGATGGGGAAATACTGGTAAAAGGTCCTAATGTAATGCCTGGCTATTATAAAGATCCCGAAGCTACCAAAGCTGTCATTGACGAGGAAGGATGGTTTCACACAGGCGATATCGGCAAGTTTGATGGAAAGTTCCTTAAAATCACCGACCGGAAAAAAGAGATGTTCAAAATGTCAAATGGCAAATATATAGCTCCTCAACAAATAGAAAACAAACTAAAGGAAAGCTTTTATATCCAACAAACTATGGTTGTGGGTGAAAACGAAAAATTTCCGGCAGCAATTATCAGCCCCAACTTCCAGGAACTAAAACAATGGAGCAAAAATATGAAAATAGAGTTCAATGATTATTCCGAACTCCTTAAAAAGCCTGTGGTGTTGAAGCATTTTAATGATGAGATTAAAAGCTTTAATAAAAGGCTTAGTGAAAATGAACGTATTAAACGGTTTATACTTATTGCCGACGAATGGAGCCCAATGACAGGTGAGCTTTCATCTTCCCTTAAATTGAAAAGAAAATATATAATCCAAAAATACCGAGATCTGGTTGACTCCATTTACCATAAAGCCGAACCTGTTTTTGTGAAGAAAGATAATTAACAGGTTTAGTGTTTAACAACTGCCTAAGGGCCTAAAAACTTCGGGCTAATACCCGGCAAAACTATGGAAGAAACATAGTTTTGCCTTGACTTTTTTGTTATCACGTTGGCACGAAAAAAACATTATTATCATTGTTAATACAATTATGTTCATTATATTTGCATGTTCACGGCTCGTGAACATGCAATGAATATATGGATAAACTTTAATAAAATGAAGGAAAAAATAGTGCATACAGCGTTGGGAAACCTAAGAAAACACACTGGAATTGAGGTGGAATTTCATACAGTCAATCAACAGAAGGGATTGGATGGTGAACTGGTTTTGGTTTTTCATAATGGCAAGGAACTGTTTGAGGTCGAAGTAAGAAGGGAAATCAGGAATCACCAGTTGGAGCAAATAAAAGAAAGGGCAAGGGAAAACAAAAATTTTCTACTCATAGCCGAAACCATTTTTCCGAAAATAAA
>PUKZ01000071.1 GCA_003550725.1 Bacteroidales bacterium
AAAAAAACTTTTAAACTTTTTTCTTGAAAAAAAAGTTACAAAAATTCAAGGCTGTGGTTCCGCCACCACAAAACTACGCATCAAGGGCTAAAATATTTGCAATGTCGCTTTTAGCTTTGATTTGTTTTTGAGAGTGTTTAATCTCTATTATATTTTTTATACTTTTCCATAACTTTACGGAGCGACTTCAAATATTTTTTAACGCCCTTTTCGCTTGTTTTGTAGGTGTCTTCACCAAAGGCCGGAGGACGATTTTAACCAACTTTGGTACAAAAAATCAAACTTATTAAGATCTTTAAAACCAATTTACTATAAATCCACCTCTAAAACTGAAAAAATCGTGCGTGTGGGCCTGCCCAAACAGGCGGCTGCGAAGGCGTGAATTAAAAAATGGCTGGAAATACGGCAAAGGCGACGTAAGATCGTTTGGTTTAAAACAAAGCCTGCTAAAAAAAGAAATCAAAAAGAAGTAGCATCACAGGCTTTGTTTTCAACCACTACTTTGCCTGTATTTCCGCCATTTTTTAAGAGCGCGTGGAAGCTTTGTTTGGGCTTGATTTTTTGTTTACTTTTTCATCTAAGGAAAAAGTAAAAATAATAAAAAAGAAATGCTTAAAAGTAATCGGAAGAGCTGATTTCTGCACAATAATTTCCGGTTTTGTTTTTTAAAAAAACTTTTAAACTTTTTTCTTGAAAAAAAAGTTACAAAAATTCAAGGTGTAGGTGTCTTCACCAAAGGCCGGGGGGACAATTTTAACTATCTATTGTGCAAATTCCAAAAAAAAAACGCAACCATCTAAATAACTGATAGTTGCGTTTGCTCCGTTGTCCGACCAGGATTCGAACCTGGACTTACAGAACCAAAATCTGCAGTGCTGCCGTTACACCATCGGACATTTTTTTCTTGTAACCTTATTTTGATCGGCAAATTTAAAAATAATTTTTTATCACTCCAATACTTTTTTTGATTTTTGTTTAAAGGATGTTATAAAAAAAATTTCACATCAATCAATAACCAATAACTGCTGCATAAAACAAATAATACTTTTTTATATTTTTATAAGATAGTTAATTATGTTTTTTTATATATTCGCAGTTGCTATAATGATTTTCAAAAAAATGCGTTGTTTATAAGTTGACAATTTAATTGCTATACTAACATAAGCAATGTATTCAGCATTAAAATACCCGGCGTTAGGTTTTTATATTTACTGATAAATAGTATAAAATATTACAAATTAACAATAAACGACTTCAGTTAAAATATTTAAAGTACTCACAAAATGGATTATTACAAGAAATACAACAACATTATCGGTTGGATATTATTCGGAATTGCTCTTTTGGTTTATATGCTTACCATTGAACCCACCGCTAGTTTTTGGGATGCAAGCGAGCGTATTGCAACGGCTTATAAGCTTCAGATACCACATCCACCCGGTGCACCTTTACTTCAGATGATGCAGCGTATTTTTTCATTGTTGTCATTTGGGGATGTTACAATTGTAGCTTTCTGGATTAATACCATGTCGGCTGTTGTGAGTGCAGCGACAGTAATGTTGCTTTTCTGGATTATCACCGGGATAGGCAAAAGAATAATGACTCTTAACTATGAGTTTAATAATTCTCGCATGTGGGCAGTTTTTGCAAGCGGCATAGTTGGAGCTTTGGCGTTAACATTTTCAGACACATTTTGGTTTAATGCTACTGAGGCCGAAGCTTATGCTACTTCGATATTTTTCACCGCACTGGCTTTCTGGGCCATTTTAAAGTGGGAAGCACGTGCCGATAAGGCCGACAATCAGAAATGGATGGTATTTATAGCTTATATTGTAGGTCTTTCTATCGGGGTACACCTGCTTAGTTTACTAACAATTCCGGCTATTGTCTTTGTTTATTATTTCAAAAAATACAAGCCTACCAGGAAAGGAATTGCAATAACTGCTATTCTGGCGTTTTTATTACTGGGTTTTATCCAGGGAGTGCTTATACCCGGTATACTTACAGTCGACTGGTGGTTTGAGTTTTTCTTTGTAAATACTATAGGGCTTCCGTTTCATTCAGGTACTCTTATTTTCTTTATTGTTTTAATTTCTTTAATAGCTTACGGCTTATATTATACTCATAAAAAGAATAGAGTTCTTTGGAACACGGTGATTTTATGTTTTACTTTTATTGTAATAGGTTACTCTTCATTTTTGATGCTTGTAATAAGGAGTAATGCCAAACCTCCGATAAATGAAAATGCGCCTGTTAATGCCGTAGAGCTAAAATCATACCTCGGGCGCGAACAATATGGCGATTGGCCTAAGGTTTATGGCCAATATTACAATGCACCTATTGTTGACCTGGAAGATGGAAGGCCCAAGTACGGCAAAGATGAGGAAGCAGGTAAATATACGGTTACCAATCCGCGTACTGCCACTGAGCCTGTATACGACCCCGACTTTATGACAGTATTTCCCCGGATGTGGAGCAACCAGCAAAGGCATATTCATGGATACGAGCAATGGGGGCAAGTTGAAGGAAGGCCGGTAAATGTAACTCGCCGAGACGGTTCAACCGATGTTATTAATAAACCAACATTTACCGAAAACCTGAGGTTCTTTTTAAATTACCAGTTAGGACATATGTATGGAAGGTATTTTATGTGGAATTTTGCCGGGAGGCAAAACGACGTGCAAAGCCATGGCAGCCCTCTGAAAGGTAACTGGATGTCAGGGATACCATTTATTGACGAGATAAGGCTCGGAGATCAAAGCATATTGCCTGAAAGCATAACTTCAAACCCTGCTCATAATAAATTTTATATGTTACCACTTATACTGGGGCTTATAGGATTGATATACCATTGGAAAATGCACAAAAAAGATACCCTGGTAATAGCCCTGCTATTCTTTATGACGGGTATTGCAATTATTCTGTATCTAAACCAGACCCCTTTTCAACCCAGAGAGCGTGATTATTCATATGCAGGCTCATTCTTCGCATTTTCAATATGGATTGGCATCGGAACCCTTGGTTTAATAGATGTATTATCCAGAAAAATAAATATTAAAGTTGCCATTGCAACAGTTACAACAATTTGTTTATTACTTGTTCCGGGAATAATGGCCAAAGAGGGATGGAGTAATCATGACCGTTCTAACAGGACAAGCACGCTTGATGTAGCTAAAAATTATCTTAAAGCTTGCGAACCCAATGCAGTATTGTTTACAATGGGTGATAACGACACATTCCCATTATGGTATGCCCAGGAGGTAGAAGGAATAAGAACAGACATAAAAATTATTAACCTTAGCCTTTTCAATACCGACTGGTACATTGATTATATGGCACGTCGTAAGTTTTATGACGCCAAGCCACTACCCCTTTCTCTCAAACCCGAACAATACGTGGAAGGGACACGTGATTATCTGCATATTGTTGAAAACCCAAATATTGAAGGATACTGGGATATAGGCAAATTAGTTGAATTTGCCACTTTAGATAACCCACAGGCAATGATCAGAACACAAAGAGGTCACGAAAACTATATCCCTACAAATAAATTTAAAATCCCTGTAGATTCGGCAAAAGTTGTCGAAAATAATACTGTACAGCCCGAAGACGCAGATCAAATAGTTGATGCGGTTAAATGGAAATTTGAAAAGCCGGGTATACAAAAAAATCAACTGATGCTAATGGATTTCTTATCTCAAAATAATTGGGAGCGACCCGTATACTTTGCAATTACTACCGGAAGCGAAGCTTATATGGGACTTGAAGATTACTTCCAGCTTGAGGGAATGGTTTATCGATTGGTACCTATTTACACCCCTGAGGAAGATTTTATACAGGGAAGAGTTAACACTTCTATACTTTATGATAACCTAATGAATAAATTTGAATGGGGTAATATTGCCGATCCGGATTTATATCTTAACGAAGACCACAGAAGAATAACACTTAACTACCGTAATATCTTTACCAGCCTGGCAGATCAGCTTATTGAAGAAAATAAACCTGACTCTGCTGTTGCAGTACTCGACAGAGTTGTAGAGAAGTTGCCCGAAGAAAATGTACCGTATGAATTATCTAATTTATTTATCGGAGAAGTATATTATGCTGCAGGTGAACTATTAAAAGATAATGCGAAGCAAGCAGGTGTATACACTGATCAGGGCAATGAAGAATTTGAAAAAGGAAATGCTATTTTAGAAAGATTACTTGATTTGAATGATCAGAATTTGAATTATTACTTCTCATTTACAGGCAGAAATGCTAATCTGATCGAAAGAGAGAAAGGCCAGGCTCTTGGAATAATACAAAGAATAGAACATATAGCCCGCAATTATCAACAGAATGAATTAGCAGAAAAAGCGGAAAGAGTATTTAGTAATTACTACGATCGTTATACCATGGGTTTTTAGGCTTTAATACCTACAAGCCTTAAAAGACAAATGTATAACTATATTACAAGCCTGGAAGGCTTTATGGTGTTTCGTTTTTTATTAATTCCTTTTGTCAAGGCCCCAGGCTAATTTGTTCTGGATTGTTTTAAAGAAATCTTTTTCTTCCAGCCTTACAAGGTTAATGTAAAAATCAAGCTTGCTAATAATAAGCTCAGAGGGAGAATTTAATGCTCTTGAACGCGAATCAATTACACAAAGAAAATCTTTATGATGTCTATGTACTTTTAACTTTATCCGGCAACTATCGGGTATAACAATTGGTCGCACCGTTAGATTATGATTTGCTATCGGGGTTATGACAAAATTATTTGAATCCGGTGATAAAATTGGCCCGCCACAACTAAGTGAATAACCGGTAGATCCGGTTGGAGTTGCAATTATCAGTCCATCTGCCCAATATGTATTTAAAAAACAATCATTTACATAAGCACTTATCGTTATCATTGTTGAAGTATCACGTTTTACAACAGATACTTCATTAAGACCGTAATTCAAACTACCAAACAAACCCGGAGGAGTTTCAAGTTTTATTAATGAACGTTTATCGAGCTCATATTTCTGATTGAATATACTGTTAATAGCTTCTTCGGCTTCATCTATAGACACAGAAGATAAAAACCCCAGTTTTCCAATATTAACACCTAAAATAGGAATGTCTGAATCTCTAACTACTGTAACAGCATCCAATAATGTTCCATCTCCACCCAGACTTATTATTAAATTACTGGTATAATCTATCTCATCATGCTTTTCAAAAGTTGAGGGTTCAAAACTAATATGTGGAGCAATAATATAATACAGGTTTTTATGTATTTGTAAATCAGCCCCTTTATCTTTAAGCAGCGAGATGAATCGAATTATCTTCTTTAAATAAACTGTATTAAATTGATGGCCAAAAAGAGTAATTTTCATAATAATCTCATAATTATGGAATTAATATACTCTGTTTTTTGTAATAGTATGGTATATATATAACATTCTATTATACAACATATAATTATTTTACATTTGATTTGAGCTTTCATTATCTTTCAAGTTTTTTGGCATCGAGCTTAAGAAAAATAAACAATAATATTGTAAACCCAACCATAGACGAACCTCCATAACTTAAAAAAGGCAAAGGTATTCCTATAACGGGAACCAATCCTATAGTCATACCTATATTAATAGCAAAATGAAAAAATAATATAGAAGCAACCGAGTAGCCATATATACGGCTAAATATTGAACGTTGTTTTTCGGCAAGTAAAACTATTCTTATTAAGAATATCATATAAATTAATATCAAAGTGGTACTCCCGGCAAACCCCCATTCTTCGCCGATAGTGCAGAAAATAAAATCTGTGCCTTGTTCAGGAACAAAATCAAACTTAGTTTGAGTACCTTCAAGGTATCCTTTACCCCAAAGACCTCCTGAGCCTATTGCTATTTTAGACTGGTTGAGGTTATAACCCGGCCCCCTCATATCAATTTCATCATCTATTAGCACCGTAATACGCTCTTTTTGATGGTGCTGAAGAATATTCTCAAAACAATAATCTACCGAATAAACATATGCCGATAATAAAATGCATACTCCAATCAACTGCAATATCTCAGTTTTCTTTTTTCTTATAATAATTGAAATTATTATTGTAAGGCTAACAATACCGGCAATTATATATATTTCGTTTATCAGTAATGTAAGCACAAACAAAAATATTGCCATAGCGATAAAAGCTAATATAATACCCGAAACATACCCTTCACGATAGAGCACAAAGACAAATGCACCAAATACCAGGGTTGTTCCGGTATCATTTTGCATTAATACTAATGCAGTAGGAATAGCAATTAGAATAAAAGCTTTAAGTCTGTTTTTAAATTTTATGGTTGTGCCTTTAACTGAACTGATATATTTGGCAATAACCATTGCTGTTGCAAACTTGGCAAATTCGGATGGTTGAATGGCAAATCCGCCTATCTGAAACCAGGCTTTTGTAGCTTTTATTTCAGTTCCGAAGATCAATACGCTTATTAAAACTAAAATAAAAAACCAATATATAGCATAACTGAAGGAAGTAAATATTTTTATATCAACTGAAAGAATTATTGAAGCAATTAATAATGAAATGGCTGCAAAAAGGATTTGTTTACCATGGTTATGTGAAAAATCTAATATGGCTTTATGGCTACCATCAATTTCGGCGGCATAAACGTTAGCCACTCCAATAAATACTAATATCAGATATATTATCAGTAGTGGTTTATCAACATCTTTTAAGATATTAAATTGTTGAGGCCTCATTGTTTATCCGGGTGTTTTTCAGGGTTTATAAAGTTAGCATCAAGTATTCTTTGTTCAAACCATTTTCTTTCAACCTGTCTTGTTAAATATTTTTCAATCATAAGGCTGGCAACCGGGGCTGCCCAGGTTGCTCCATAACCTGAGTTTTCAATAACCACCGAAATGGCTATTTCCGGATCATCTTTTGGGGCAAATGCGATGAAAACAGAATGATTTTCACCATGAGGATTTTGAACTGTTCCGGTTTTGCCTGCCATTTCTATATCTTCAATACGCGAAAAACGGCCTGTTCCTTCATCTACTACCTGAAACATAGATTCTGCAATAAAATCAAAGTGCTCTTCATCTATAGTACTATATTTTTTATTATTAAATTTTGAATTTTTATTTTCAGGATCATCTATAGCTCTTACTATATGAGGCGTCTTATAAAACCCCCTGTTTCCAATAGTAGCAGCAACATTAGCCAGCTGCATTGGAGTAGTTCCTAATTCTCCCTGACCTATACCAAGCGACAGAATAGTTAATGAGCTCCACCCATTAGAACCATAAATATTGTCATAATAATCTGAATTGGCAACTATTCCACTTAATTCATACGGAAGATCATTATTGAAAACATTACCTAAACCGAAACTTGTAACGTGATCCCGCCAGGTTGTAAAAGATTCCTGTATATTTTTATATTTATCCTGGTCTATCACATTCCTGAAAAGATTTGCAGCATATGTATTGCAACTATATTTTATACTGCCTGTGAGATCAACAGGATTTTTATGCTCGCGGCAACGTACTGTAATGCCACGACTTTGATAATACCCCGGACAATAAAGCCTGGTATTTGGCTGAACAACACCCTCTTGCAAACCTATCAAAGTACTAATAACTTTAAACACACTTCCGGGAGGATATTCAGCCATTAGTGCCCTGTTGAAAATTGGTTTCAAAGTATCGCTATACAAACTGAGAAAATTTTGAGTCCTAACCCTTCCAACCAAAAGATTCGGATCATAATTCGGTGTCGAAACCATTGATAATATTTCTCCTGATGAAGGTTCTATTGCAACTATACTGCCTATTTTGTTCTGCATCAGCTTCTCACCATATATTTGCAGGTCAATATCGAGTGTAGTATAAAGATCCTCACCGGCAATAGCTATTGTATCATACCTTTCATCCTGGTAAGGGCCTATTTCCCTGCCCAAAGCATCAACTACTTTTATTTTTACCCCCTTTTCGCCCCTTAAAAACTCCTCATAATATTTCTCAATACCACTTATGCCCACATAATCTCCGGGTTGATAATAAGGATTATTATCAATTATGCGCTGACTGGCTTCACCGACATAACCAAAAATATGAGCTGCAACAGGATAAACATAATTTCGCAAAGTCCGCGATTGAACATAAAAACCCGGAAACTTGTGAAGATGCTCTTGTATATAAGCATAAGAATCTTTTTCTATCTGGCCTATAAAAATAGACCCACGGTGATAAGAAAATTGTTTTGCGTTTTGCATTCGTCTTTCAAATGATTCAATAGTAATACCTGTCAAATTACAGAAGGAAACAGTATCAATTTCACCGACCTGACCCGGAATAACCATTAAATCATAAAACGGCTCATTATGCACAAGCAATTCTCCGTTACGGTCATATATCAACCCCCTGGCAGGATAATCTGTTATGTGCCGTAAAATGTTTCTACTGGCCGACAGTTTATAAGAAGTATCTAATACCTGCAGCGAAAATAACCTTACTATAAAAACCAAGCCAATAACCACAAAGATTGTTATAATAACAAATTTCCTGTTAAGATAAGAATTGGTTTGTTGATTTATCAGCATAATGCAAAAATAGATAATATGGCTGATTAAACATTGTTTTTTAAAAAAAAACTTTAATAACTCTTAATTTAAAACTTATTTTTGTAAAAAAAAATTATCTGCTCAATAAATATAACAGACTAACAAATATAATTCTATTTGCGTGGGAAATAAAGTTGTCGTATTTGGTGCCGGCCTTGTGGGTAAAGCAATAGCTATTGATTTGTCAAAGCATCATAGAGTCACTTCTGTAGATATTGATAAAAAACCGCTTGACTATTTATCATCCTGCTACAATATTGAGACCATAGGATTTACAGCTACTGCCAATGCTAAAATGATACTTGAAGGTATATTCAATGATAGTGGGGTATTCCCACTCGAATTTATCGGAGCAGAAAATGAGTGTTTCAATTATATTATGAACTATCAGAAAAATAAAAACATTGATTATAAATTAAGTGAAAGTAACTCTTAGTATGGATTCAAAATAAAAAGTTGAAAAATTAAAAATCATTATACATATATATGAAAAGTAAATCATACCCTTTAGAAAATTACCGTAAAACTAAGATGGAGATAGGTTATGTGCCAAGAAAAGAATCAACTCAAAAGACTTATGATCGAATAGGATTTATGTCAGGGCTGGAGGTTCATCAGCAGCTTGATACTGACAAAAAGCTTTTTTGTCGTTGTCCTGCAGGCATATATCAAAAGGCAGACGATTATGATGCTGAGATTATTAGGCATATGCGCCCCACTTTAAGCGAGTTGGGTGAATACGATGGAACAGCCCTGATGGAATTTAAAACGCGCAAAAATATAACTTACCGGCTAAAAAATATTACGGCATGCACCTATGATGTTGATGATACTCCACCTTTTTCTGTTAACCTTGATGCTCTTGAGATAGCCCTGGAAATATCTCTGCTCAAAAAATTAAACATAGTAGTTGAAGTTCATATTACCAGAAAACAATACCTTGATGGCAGCATACCAACAGGCTTTCAACGCACGGCGATTATAGGTGTTGAGGGGGAGATCTCTTTAACCAACAAAAAAATAAGACTTATTCAATTAAGCCTTGAAGAAGATTCGTGTCGTGAAGTCTCTGATATTGGCCATAACAGAATTTACAGAACAGACCGCCTTGGCATGCCTTTGATTGAAACCGTAACTTATCCTGACATGGTTAACCCGGATGAGGTTGCTGAAGCCTGCCAGTTTATAAGGTTTTTGAATCGCAGCACGGGAAAAGTAAAAACCGGAATTGGCAGCGCACGCCAGGATGTAAATGTAAGTTGTAGAGGTGGCACAAGAGTTGAAATAAAAGGCGTTTCTCATATTAAATGGATTCCCGAACTCACCCATAATGAAGCTTTCAGACAATGGTCTTTACTGCATATACGCGAAAAATTGCTGAAAAAAGTTAAAAATCCCGGCCAATGGAAAATGAACTATATGGAACTTGACGGCAATAATTTGCACTTCAATAAAAAAGTTTCGGACGACTTTAAAGAAAAAGGTTATAAATTTTATGCAGTGAATCTCCCTCGGTTTAAGGGTATTTTATCACATTTTACTCAACCAGGCAAAGTTTTTGCCGATGAAATAAGCGAAAGATTGAAGGTTATCGCATGTATTGAGCAGCCTAATATGACACATTCGGAAGCATCAGAACCATTGATAGATGATAAATCTATGGCTTATGTCAAAAATACCATGAACACCAAAACTGATGACGGAGTTGTTATTTTCTGGGGGCCTGATGATGATATTGAAACTGCCTTAGAAACAATAGAAGAAAGGTGCCAATGGGCATTTGAAGGCGTACCAAACGAAACACGAAAATCATTCTCTGACGGCACAACTATCTTTGAAAGAGTACTGCCGGGTGCAGATAGAATGTACCCCGACACCGATTCTCCGCCAATACCACTAAAAGACGAATATATTGAAAAACTGAGAAAACGGCTGCCTGACGAAGCAATAAATGCATACAGACAAATGAAAAAATGGGATATACCCGAAGATACCTATACCTATATTCTGCGAAACAATATATATCCTGTTTTAAAGAAAATTGTCGAAAACCTAAAATATGAACCTAAATTTGTTGGTACATTATTTGGCCACAAAATGAAATACATAGAAAAAAAATATAACAGGTCCATTAACTTTCAATATGACCATATTTACAACTTACTTGAAAACATAAAAAAAAGAAAATTAGAGAAAGAAATAATATTCAAAATGCTTCCTGTTGTTTATGAGGATCCTGAAAAGGATTTTGAATCAATACTTTCATCGATTAATTACAAAGAAATTAGTGAAAAGGAACTGGCAGAAAACTTAGCATTTTTGCAAAAACAATATGAAAATATTGGTTATTCAAACAATAATGGAGCTCGCAGCAATTGGTTAATGGGACAGTTGCGTTTTATTGCAATTGGTAATTTCCCGCTTACAAAACTCAAAGAAATGGTAAAATAATATACAAAAGGCTTAAATAAATAAATAAATAAATAAAAAATGAGTGAAGATTCTTTTCAGGGTTATAAAGGAGATGCGTTAAAGGTTCTTAAAGATTATAATGTTAGGGTATGGGGGCAGGTTGATATTGAAACTAACCGGGGTAGTTTCACTGGAACAATACTACCACGATCCGAAAGTGACGATGATTTCCATCTGGTACTTAAGATACCTACAGGCTATAATGTCGGCATTGATGTACATACTATCATAAGTATGACCGAAACGGGTTATAAAAAGGCTAATTATAAGATACCCGAAAAAGAGTTTCCTTATACAGAGGGTTTACCAAATGTAAAACTTTTTGGCACAGGAGGTACAATAGCTTCGCGGCTTGATTACCGGACCGGAGCAGTAATACCAGCTTTTACACCCGGAGAATTGTATGGTGCTGTCCCTGAACTTGCAGATATTTGCAATCTGACAACCGAAAAACTTTTTGCTGTTTTCAGCGAAAATATGGGCCCCGAACAATACAAAAAACTTGCAATATCCATTGGAAAAGAAATAGAAAATGGCATTGACGGGATAGTGATCGGTCATGGCACCGACACTCTGCATCATACCGCTGCAGCACTAACCTATATGATAAAAAACCCGCCGGTTCCTATTGTTATGGTTGGCTCGCAGCGCTCAAGCGACAGGCCATCATCTGATGCTGCTCTTAACCTTATGCATGCAAATTATACTGCAGCACACGGCCATATTGCTGAAGTAATGGTTTGTATGTTTGGCCCTACTTCCGACGATTATGCTCTTTTGCACAGAGGAACAAGAGTCAGAAAAATGCATTCATCATATAGAAGTACATTCCGAACACTTGGCGATATACCTTTGGCAAAAGCTACCAAAAAGGGTGTAAAACCACTGAAAAACAACTTTAACCCCAGGAGAAATGACAATAATGTTGAAATATTACCTTATTTTGAAGAAAAGGTGAGCATAGTTTATTATTACCCCAATATGCAGCCCGATATTATCGACAGCCTTGTTGAAAATGGTTACAAAGGTATAGTAATAGCAGGTACAGGGCTGGGGCATGTTAACAAACCGCTATACCCGGCTATTGAAAGAGCTGCTAAAAAAGGAGTGCATATATATATGACAGTACAAACACTATGGGGATACGTGCATATGTTTGTATATGATACAGGACGTGATTTGATGGCCAAAGGTATAGTACCCGCAGAAAATATGCTTCCCGAAGTAGCTTACATTAAACTTGGATGGGCTCTGGGACAAAGCAATGACCCTGAAGAAGTTAAAAATATAATGCTTACACCAATAAATGACGATATTACAGACCGCGAACCCTATAACGGTTATCTTGTCTACCAGGGTGGACTGGACGAAGTTGAAGAGTTTATCCAAAAAGTTAGAAAGTAATTATAATTTAATATTGTATTTTAATAATATGCAAATACAAAATCTATGCATTATAAATACAATATTTTCTACAACCATTAGTTATAATAACTAATTCGATGATTAACTTTACAAATAAAAAACATCAATTAATTTTTTAATATTTTTTCAGGGTGAAGAACTTATTACTCATTTTAATCTTTTTTTCAACCCTTGTATATGGCATAAACCTTAATGCAGATGAACCTGTTGTATATGGTTATGTCTATAATGATTATGGTGACCCGCTTGAGATGGTTACTGTAGCCGTTTTAAACACTTCCATAGGAACTACAACTGATGAAACAGGATATTACGAACTCAAAATAGAACCCGGTAAAGAACATACTATTGCATACTCATACATGGGTTATAAAAGGAAAGAAAAACAGGTTAAGCTGTCACCGGGTCAAAGAAAGAAAAAGGATATAACTCTTGAATACCGGGCAACTTTCCTTCCTGATGTTGAAATAAGAGATGATAAAACATTTTCAACGCATATAACCCGTATAGATCCTAAGCACGTTCAAAAATTACCCGGCCCTGCATCAGGTGTAGAAGGTTTGTTAAGAACTTTTCCCGGGGTATCATCGGCAAGTGAACTGACTACCCAATATTCGGTAAGAGGTGGAAGCTTTGATGAAAATTTAGTCTATGTTAATGGTATTGAAATTTACCGGCCTTTTTTGATTCGCTCCGGTGAACAGGAAGGGCTTAGTTTTGTAAATTCAGACCTTGTCTCATCCATCAATTTTTCAGCCGGTGGATTCGACGCTCAATATGGCGATAAAATGGCGTCAGTGCTTGATATTAATTATAAAACTCCACAGGAATTTGGCGGATCAGTAACCATGAGCCTTCTCGAAGGTTCTATGCATCTCGAAGGAAAAGCTTTTAACAGTGAAAACCTCGGATACCTTATTGGTGTAAGACATAAATCCAATCAATATTTGCTGAGCACGCTTGATGTTGAGGGTGACTATAACCCATCTTTTACCGATGTTCAAGCTTTTTTTACATATAAATTAAACAACAGGTTGTCACTGGATTTTCTGGGTAATTATTCGCTAAACAACTACTATTTTGAACCTGAAGTACAGGAAACCAGTTTTGGCCATTTTGATGACCCAAGACAATTGACAATTTATTTTGACGGACAGGAAGTTGATCGTTTTGAAACCACCCTGGGAGCACTATCGCTAAATTATGACTATAGTAATGATTTAAGTCTTCAACTAATTAGCTCAGCATGTCAAAGTGATGAAAACGAAACATTTGATATACTGGGTCAGTATCGTATGTATGAAGTAGGCACCGATTTTGGTGAAGATGATTTTGGTGAACCTGTAGGCAGACCTTTGGCTGCCGGAACTTTTTTGAACCATGCCCGCAATTATCTCAATGCAATTGTTTGGAATATCGAACATAAAGGTATGTGGGAACAGGAGAACAACCTGCTTAGATGGGGGATAAAATACCAGCACGAAGATATTTATGACAGGCTCAGAGAATGGACGCTAATTGATTCGGCAGGCTATTCAATACCCACACACCCCGAAGATAAAATAATATTAAATGATTTTGTAGATGCTAATATTAATTTAACATCAAACAGATTCAGCGGATATATCCAAAATAATTATGAATTTTTAAATGATTATGGTAAGTTTGAGTTTATTGGAGGAATAAGGGCTAACTACTGGGATTTCAATAATCAGCTCTTAATCAGCCCAAGAACAACACTGTTGTATATTCCCAAAAATAACCCCAATCTCTCATTAAGAGCATCGGCAGGACTTTATTACCAACCACCATTCTACCGGGAATTGCGTGATATGGACGGAAATCTGAATAAAAACATAAAGGCACAAGAATCTATGCACTTTGTTTTGGGAGGTGAATATGATTTTGTCGCCTGGAACCGCCCATTTAAGTTCACAAGTGAAATATATTACAAACATTTTGATAACTTAATACCTTATGATTTTGATAATGTAAGAATCCGTTATCATGCAGAAAATAAAGCCAAAGGATATGCAACAGGGCTAGATCTAAGAATACATGGGGAGTTTGTTCCTAACATTGATTCATGGGCAAGCCTGTCGCTTATGAAAACAGAAGAAAAGAGAACATTTGATAATCAATATAAAGATGCTCAAAACAATCGGCCGGAATTTGACTATACCCCAAGACCAACTGATCAGCTAATAAATTTCAGCCTCTATTTTCAAGACTTTTTGCCGAGAAATCCAAGTTATCAGGTTCACTTAGGGATGTTTTACGGATCCGGTTTGCCTTTTGGGCCACCAAGCACCGACCGCCAGGGCGACACACTCCGAATGCCTCCATACAGGAGAGTTGATATAGGTTTTTCAAAACAGTTGATTGGTGAAAACTCTAATTTTTCACTCGAAAACCCGCTAAGACATATCGAATCCATGTGGATCACCGCCGAAATTTTTAATCTTTTACAAATAAATAATACTATTTCATACATGTGGATAAAAGATGTGCAAAACAGGCAATATGCAGTACCAAACTATCTAACCAGGCGACTGTTAAATGTTAAACTTATTGCACGATTTTAACAAATTGCCATATTATTTGCAATAATTACCAATTTTACTAAATACTAAAGCAGAAAAACTAATATTGTTATTAAAATGGTATGCGATAAAAAATTGAATAATTAAAATCTATTGCTGTATTCTCACCGCCACTGCCAAAGCCGGCAATTCTGTAGGGCTTCATAAGGGTTTCTTCTGTCTCGTGTAAAATTAACCTTAGCCTCAAAGACCAACCTATAAATAAATTGGCAAACAACTCTGTCTTAACACCACCAACAATTTCTCCCCAGTGTGATTCAAAATCCGACCCATCAACTGATGTTGTATAAGAAGTATCCCAATACTCATCATAAACAATTATATTGTCAGCACCATGTTTCTGCTTACCATAGCCATAACGCAGGCCAAAATATACAACATCGTTCTCTTTAAGTGTTTCTCTGCCCAGTATGTTAAAATCCAAACCGGTTCTGAAAAAATATCCATCAGAATAATAATTAAAATCATCACGTTCAACATCAACTCCCAGAATACCTGCTTCCAGAACACCAAACCAGTTCTTGCTAAACTCAATATCTATTGATGTTTCAAATTGCTCTGTTTCAGGCTCAAACAAAATTCTTGCCGGATACGACATTTCAAACCCTATTCGTGCAGAAGGACGGAAAATGGTATCATTATTACCTTGATCTTCAGCAAAACCCTCTCCCATGGCTATTAAAACCTTAATCAAAATCAGGGTAAACTGTAAGAAATATATGTTCTTCATTTACATTTGTGATATTAGGCTCTTCAATAGAATATGATTTTATGACATTGTTGGTCATTTCCAAATCCAAGATCTCAAAAAAAGTTACAAAACCGCACTCTATCGAAACCAAAGACAAATTACGTTCATAATAAACTTTAAGGGTGTCGGTTTTTTGGGGAAAATAAAATTTAAAACCACAACTGTCTCTTGATACATCCAGAGGCAACTCGAGCATACCCACATTAGTGTCATCATATAAAAGCTCTTCTTTACCTATACCTACAACGCTCATACTGTCAATTTCCACCGGAATATTTTCACCGTTTTCTTCTATGTAAAATCCAACACGTAAGGGATTTTCAGTAAGCTCTTCACACAATTCTTCCTGGCAACCGGTAAACAATAACATGAACGAGGCTGCTTTTATTAGCAAAACCAAATTTATTTGGATATTAGTATTTTTATAAATACTTTTTAAAAGTAATTTCATGCAACAAATAATATGCTTAGACTGGTATTCTTAAACTTGCAATAAATAAAAGCCCTGTTAATAATACACAAAGGTAGTAAATTGGAACAAGCTAAACAAAGCATTGTTTTTTTAAGGAAAACAATTTTTATATCCACAGAAAATATAAAACTAAGCTTTCTCCTTTACATTATTTTTTAGAACCAGGTTGTTTTTTTGAGTTTTTGACTTATGTAAAGAAAGATCTATCAATTCGATCATTTCATCAATATAATGAAACTTTAGACCTTTGACATACAATGGATTTATTTCTTCAACGTCCTTTTTGTTATGCTCTGACAATATAATTTCAGTTACTTTTGCTCGTTTAGCAGCCAGTATTTTTTCTTTTATTCCACCCACAGGCAAAACTTTTCCTCTAAGTGTAATTTCACCAGTCATAGCAACATTTTCTTTTGATTTGCGTTGAGTGAACGCCGATGCCAGAGCTGAAAAAATTGTAATTCCTGCTGACGGACCATCTTTTGGAGTTGCGCCTTCAGGTACATGAATATGCACTTTACATTTTGAAAATATTTCAGGGTCAATATCCAATATATGTGCGTATGATTTTAGATATTCATAAGCAAGAGTTGCCGATTCTTTCATCACATCACCCAAACTACCGGTCATTGATAATTCGCCTTTACCTTTGCTTATACTAACTTCTACATACAATACTTCACCACCGGCCCATGTCCATGCCAATCCTTTAACCACACCCGGAATATCATGTTTTGAATAACTATCACGGTAATATGGTGGTACACCAAGTATCTTTTGCAACTCATCTACTTTAATGGTTTTATCAATACTATCACCTAAAACAATTGATTTTGCTTTATACCTGATTATATTAGCAATATTTTTGTCAAGCATACGCACACCTGATTCACGGGTATAGTCTTGAATGACCTTTTCTAATAAGCGTTTGGTAAAAGTGAGCTGATTTTTTTTGAGCCCGTGTTCTTTCATTTGTTTCGGAATAAGATGCCGTTTTGCAATTTCAACTTTTTCTTCCAATATATAACCGCTAAGATCAATTATCTCCATTCTGTCTTTTAGTGCGGGGTGGAGATGAAGCACTGAGTTTGCAGTAGCTATAAACATCACCCGCGAAAGATCATAGTCGAGCTCCAAATAATTATCATGGAAGGCAATATTTTGTTCAGGATCCAGTACTTCAAGTAAAGCAGAAGATGGATCTCCACTGAAATTATGATGACCCACTTTATCCACTTCATCAAGAACAAACACGGGATTTGATGATTTTGCTTTTTTGATGTTTTGAATTATCCTTCCAGGCATTGCACCCACATATGTGCGGCGATGCCCGCGAATTTCAGCTTCATCACGAAGACCTCCCAACGACATTCGGATATAATTACGATTAACCGCCTTAGCAATAGATTCTCCCAGTGAGGTTTTGCCAACTCCGGGCGGGCCAACGAAGCATAGAATAGGTGATTTCATATCACCTTTCAACTTCAGAACAGCCAAATACTCCAAAATACGATCTTTTATCTTTTCAAGGCCGTAATGGTCTCTATTAAGAATATTGGCAGCACGCTTAAGGTCAAAATTATCAGCTGTATAAGAATCCCATGGAAGTTCAACCAAAGTATCAAGATAATTTAATTGCATAGAATACTCCATTGCAGATGGATTCATTCTTTGCAATTTACTGAACTCTTTTTCAAAAACATCTTTAACCCGTTTACTCCATTTTTTCTTATCAGCTTTTTTCCTGAGTTCATTAAGCTGTTGTTCCTGTGGAGAGCCACCCAGTTCTTCCTGTATGGTCTTTAATTGCTGGTTCAGAATATAGTCGCGCTGTTGCTTATCTATATCAACCTTTACTTTCGACTGTATCTGGTTCTTCAATTCAACAACCTGCAACTCCCGAGTAAGAAAACCCAATACTATATTTGCCCTTGTCTTTAGGTCTTTAATTTCAAGCAATTCCTGTTTTTCAGCAACTTCAATGTTAAGATTGGATGCTATGAAGTTAACAAGAAATGAATAACTTTCAATGTTCTTTAACGCAAACTCCGCTTCACTTGGAATATTAGGCGATAGCTTAATGATCTTTATAGCTAGTTCTTTTATATTTGAAATAAGCGCTTTGAATTTTTGATCAATTTTTGCCTTCTTTTGAGGATCTTCATAAGAAGATATTTTGGCCAAATGATAAGGCTCTTTTTGTGTCAGCTCTTCCACCTTAAACCTCTTCTTACCCTGAATAATAACAGTAGTACTTCCATCAGGCATCTGTAATATCTTAACAATACTTGCTACAGTCCCGACCTCATAAAGATCCTTTATCTCAGGGTCTTCAGTATCAGACTCTTTCTGAGCCAAAACACCTATTATCTTATCCTTTTTATATATTTCTCTTACCAGCTTGATGGATTTGTCACGATTAACGGTAATTGGAAAAACAACTCCCGGAAATAATACCGTGTTTTTTAACGGTAATATAGGAAGTGTTTCAGGGATGGTTTCTGCTTCCATTTGTTCTTCCTCCTTAAGTGAAAGTAAAGGAACGAAATCTGTTTCACCATTCATCAACTCCGAAAATTTAAACCCTTCTCTATTTAAAAAATCATCCATATATTTTATAACCTCTCTTTCTTAATGCCAATATGTCAGTATTAGCGTTAATAAATTTCATTAAAAATTATTATTATTTAATACAATAACCTAAAACCCTTATAAATAAAAACTTGCTAAGTTTTTTTAAAACTATTTTGATATTCTCTCTAATAATAAACAATAGATGTGCCAAAACTTTTAATAATGATAAAAGAGGGGGGCTTGTTTTTAATGTCTTAGGCAAAACATGTATTATCAAACCGTTGTTTGGTAAGATATTATTTAATAATATTATCAACTAAAATTAACTTAAACAACAATAAAAAATATAGACTTTCTGTCAATTATAAACTCAATTATTGTTTTATCATAATGGCGTTAATTGCACTGCTTAACTAATATGCTTTTCTATAACTAAAAGTTTTATCATATACACTTCGCAAAATAGACTCTTCCTGCTCATCAAACTCTTTACCTCTTCTTTGAAAAACAGTTTTAGCAATTTTTACAGCTTTTTCGATTTCAAAAACAGAAAATCCCGATTGACCTCCCCATGAAAAAGAAGGTATAAAATTGCGCATAAATCCTGTGCCAAAAACATTAGCATTAACACCAACAACTGTGCCTGTATTAAACATTGTATTTATTCCACACTTTGAATGGTCACCCATAAATGTACCACAAAATTGAAGCCCCGTATTAACAAAACTGTTCTCAAAATAATTCCACAGTTTTACAGGCTCGTAATTGTTTTTAAGATTTGATGTTGTGGTATTAGCTCCGAGATTGCACCACTCTCCTATGACACTGTGTCCTACAAATCCATCATGAACTTTATTGGAATACCCAAAAAACACCGTATCAGTAACTTCACCCCCAACCTTGCAATAAGGCCCGATGGTTGTGTTGCCGTATATTTTAGCCCCCATTTTAATTATGGCTCCATCACACAATGCAATTGGCCCTCGCACTATACTACCATTCATTATATGTGCATCTTTTCCTATATAAACAACCCCTTCGGAAGCATCGATAATAGAATTTTCAACCTTGGCACCTTTTTCTACAAAAACATTTCGTTTCTGAACAATACGGTTTGAAGAGGAAATTTTTTTGGATCGCTTCTTCCTTGTAAGCAATTCATAGTCGTCGTGAATAGCTTTTTTATTAAGTATAAAAATGTCCCAAAGATTCGAAATCTTAACAGGTTCAGAAGATGTGATCATTGGCGAAACCCCTTCTATCAAATCAAGGTCAAAACTATCAATATCTTTTGCTTTTAATCGAAGTGCTATTATTGTTTCTCCAACAACTAAGGTCTGATTCGGCTTAAGTTTTCCAATCTCCTTAATAATTTGCTTATTTGGCAAAATGCTTCCATTGATCAAAATATTATCACTTTCCTTAACAAGTGGATATTTACTGCTTAAATAATCTTCAGTAAGTGAAAAAGTTTTTGCATTAAGGTATTGTTCCCATTTCTCACGTATGGTAAGAATCCCGACTCTTATGTCAGGTACAGGTCTTGTAAAAGTAAAAGGTAAAAGATTGTTTCTCGTTTGATCACCAAATAAAATGTAATTCATTGTACCGGTTTTTAGGAGTTTGAGATAAATTACTTCTGAAAGGGTTTAAAAATAAAACAGACAAAAAATAAATACGAAGCTTTTTTATATAAGTATTTTTTTATTAGCTCACCAAATAAATAAAAAACCAAACATTAAAAACAATATGTTTAATGTTGTTAATCAACGATACAGGTTTTGATCAATTATTAAGTATAACAGAGCCACGGGAACTAAAAAATAAAAAGTAAACTAAGTTATATTTTAACTCTTATTGTCTTTCAGATGCTTTTTGTATTTACTCCTGAACTTATCAACACGCCCTGCAGTATCAACCAACTTCTGTTTACCGGTAAAAAACGGATGTGAAGTGTGTGAAATTTCAAGTTTAACAAGCGGATATTCGTTACCATCCTCCCATTTGATCTTTTCCTTAGTGGTTGCAGTTGATCTTGTTAAAAATGCGTAATCATTTGACATGTCCTTAAAAACTACAAAACGGTAATTTTTTGGATGAACATCTTTTTTCATATCTGGATACTATATTTTTATTTATTTTTTTAATTATTATTCAACCATACATAACATAAACCATAACACAAAAATGTGTTCATGTTGGAACCCTCAGTTTATGAGGGTGCAAATATACTTATTTTAATAATTTAAACAAAACGATTTCCGGGTTTTTTAATTCTGTTTTTTATCTTAACAAAAAATTAAAACATATTGTCGGTTGCATATTATGTAATAGAAGCTAAACAACAATAAAACAACTAATTAATATTAGAAAAAAGATTAACCTGCTTTAATAAAAATTTTCTTTAGAAAGAGTTGTTATTTTATTGGATTTTTAAGTTAATTTCGCCTTGTAATTATACAATGCACTGTACAACCAACTTGCAGTTGGTTTGTTTTTATTTTTTTGTTATTTAACTAAAATATATTGCTATTGAGATGCAAAAATATCTTTATTTTTTAACTTTTTGTTGCTATTTGTAAATTTATACCCGATAAGATCACTATTGTTCATTAATTTAATAAGTATAAAAAAATAATAATGACCCAAAAAAATGAAGGCAGGTTATTAATCAAAAATGTATTAGTAACAACTTTTAATAAAGACCCTGTTTTGCCCTTACTTAAGGAACTCAAAAGCCTTAGTGTAAATTTTTACTCAACAGGCGGCACATTAGAGTTTATGCAAAAACATAACATTGATGCTACTTCGATAGAATCGGTAACTTCTTATCCTTCAATCTTTGATGGCCGGGTTAAAACACTTCACCCAAAAATTTTCGGAGCTATTTTATCAAAAAGGGATGAAGAATCTCACTTCTCTGAGGCAAAAAAATATGACATACCTTTTATTGATATGGTAATAGTTGATCTTTACCCTTTTGAAGAAACTTTACAAAGTGGAGCTTCGTCTCAAGAAATTATTGAAAAAATAGACATAGGCGGCATATCATTAATCAGGGCAGCAGCCAAGAACTTTAACAATGTTTTGGTTGTACCTGAAGCTTCACATTACAACATATGTGCAGAAATTCTAAAAAAACAGAATGGCTATGTAACTCTTGAGCAGCGGAAAGAATTTGCATTAAAGGCTTTTGATGTTTCATCTCATTATGATACAAAGATTTATGAATTCTTTAATGAAGGCATGCCGGAATCATTTAAAGCCAGTATATCTGTGGCAAATATTTTACGCTACGGAGAAAACCCTCATCAAAAAGGAGTTTTTTACGGCAATCTGGATGATGTTTTTCATAAGTTGCAAGGCAAGCCATTATCTTACAATAATTTGTTAGATATCGAAGCAGCATTAAACCTGATAAACGAATTCAGCAAACCCACTTTTGCAATCATAAAACATAATAACGCTTGTGGAGTTGGATCAGCAGATAACATTACTGATGCATATAAAAAAGCTTTTTCCTCTAATCCAATATCAGCATTTGGAGGTATTTTGATTTCAAACTATAACATTACCGAAGAATCTGCGTATCTTATTAATAACTTGTTCTTTGAAGTTATTATTGCACCGTCTTATGACAGCGAAGCTATAGAAAAGTTGAGCAGCAAAAAAAACAGGATTATTTTAAAGCTAAAAAAGAAGCATTTTCAAAAGAAACAATATCGCTCGGTTATTAATGGAGTTTTAGTACAGGATTCGGATTCAATAATGAGTGATTCGGAAAACTGGGAGATTGTTACTCAAGAAAAACCCACTTCAAAAGAAGTTGAAGATCTAATTTTTGCGAATAAAATTGTTAAACATACTAAATCAAACGCCATAGTGCTGGCAAAAAATAATCATTTGCTTGGTAGCGGAACAGGGCAAACCTCAAGGATTGATGCTTTGAAGCAAGCTATTGATAAAGCAAAAGAATTTGATTTAGATATTAATGGAGCTGTAATGGCTTCCGATGCTTTTTTTCCATTTCCCGACAGTATCGAATTAGCTAATAAGGCTGGAATAAATTCGGTAATACAACCGGGTGGATCTATAAGAGACAAGGAAAGCATCGAATTTTGCGATAATAACAAAATATCTATGGTATTTACCGGAATCAGACATTTTAAACATTAATTATTTTATTTTTTAATCTGTAACTTATAGTAAAACATGGGGCTATTTTCATTTTTAACCAGGGAAATTGCAGTTGATCTGGGTACATCAAACACATTAATTATTCATAATGATAAAGTTGTTGTTGAAGAACCTTCAATAGTAGCTTTAGAAAATTCTACCGGCAAAATTTTGGCAGTGGGCAAAGAAGCCATGATGATGCATGGCAAAACACATGAAAATATTAAAACAATTCGTCCATTACGCGATGGAGTAATTGCCGACTTTCAGGTTGCTGAAGCAATGATAAGGGCAATGATAAAAATGATAGACAAAAAAAAGCCTATTTTCCCGCCATCATTAAAAATGGTAATATGTATTCCGTCAGGAATTACTGAAGTAGAAGAAAGGGCTGTAAGAGACAGTTGCGAACAAGCCGGTGCAAAGGATGTAAGACTGATACATGAACCTATGGCAGCTGCAATTGGCATTGGCATTGATGTTCTTGAACCTACAGGCAATATTGTAATTGATATTGGAGGGGGAACAAGCGAAATTGCCGTAATTTCAATGGGGGGAATAGTTTCGAATAAATCTATAAGAATTGCCGGCGATGAATTCAATAATGATATTGAAGAATATATGCGAAAACAACATAATATTCTTATAGGAGAAAGAACAGCCGAAAAAATAAAAAATACTGTGGGTGCTGCAATGACCGAGCTAGATAATCCGCCTAATGATCTGGAAGTTCATGGCAGAGATATGATGACTGGAATACCCAGAGAGATAACAGTCAATTACGTAGAAGTAGCACAAGCACTAGATAAGTCAATCTCAAAAATTGAAGCAGCAGTACTTAATGCCCTGGAATTGACCCCTCCCGAACTTGCAGCAGATATATACCAAACAGGTATATATATGGCAGGTGGAGGTGCTCTGCTTAGAGGATTGGATAAAAGAATTTCAATCAAAACCAAATTACCGGTTCATCTCGCTGAAGATCCACTAAGAGCTATCGTTAGAGGTACTAGTATAGCACTGAAAAATTTTGACAAATTCCCGTTTTTAATAAAATAAAAAACAACAAAACAGCATTTTTCTTTGTAAGAAATATCTCAATTATTTATGCGTAACCTGATTAATTTTATAAAAAAACATCACTTTTTTTTTATTTTTCTTGCGCTACAAACTATTGCTTTTATTATGATGGTGCAAAGCAACCATTATCACCGTTCGATCTGGGTCAATTCGGCAAATAAATTAACAGGGCAGCTATATAAAAATTACGCAAATATTGAAGAGTATTTTTATTTAAAAAATATTAATAAAAAATTAATACAGGAAAACAAAGCTCTTATAGAACAAACACCATATTCTTTCCTGAAGACTGATCAACAAACATTTCATATTAATGATACAATTTACAAAAGACAATACACTTATATAAATGCTGATATAATAAATAATTCCGTAAACCGTAGAAATAATTATATTACAATAAACAAAGGAAGTCTTCATGGAGTTGAGCGTGATATGGGAGTAATAACTCCAATGGGTGTAATAGGAATTGTAAAAGATGTTTCGCCAAATTTCAGCTCTGTAATATCTCTGCTGCATATGGATACTCGAATTAGTGCAAAAATCAAAAAAAACGGCCATCTTGGCACTATTTTATGGGATGCACCAAATTATCGGAAAGTCACAATGAAACATATACCTCTACACGTAGAAGTACAAACAGGAGACACTATAATAACAAGTGGCTATAGCAAAATATTTCCGGAAGGCATTAATATCGGAACTATTTCCGATTATAAAATAAGACGCGGTGAAAACTTTTTGACAATTAAAGTTGAATTGTTTGAAGATTTTAATAAGGTGAGAAATGTTCATGTAGTAAATAACATATACAGACAAGAACAAAAAGAACTTGAAGTTAGATCAACTACCCAGCCCGTATTTTGGTAATTTTATATTTAATCAAATGCAAAAAAGCACATTAAATTATATTGGCAGGTTTTTTATTATTGTAATAATACAAATTTTTGTTTTAAATAATATCCAAATTAGCGGGTATATAAATCCATTTTTTTATGTATTCTTGATTCTAATTCTTCCATTTAATATTCCCAAATATCTTTTACTTGTTGTTGCATTCCTGTTAGGAATAACTATAGACATGTTTTCTAATACAGCCGGCATGCATGCATCAGCTACGGTTTTTATGGCATTTTTGCGTCCGGGTGTTATCTATTTAACATCTATTAAAAAAGAGTTTGAACCCAAAACCTTTCCGGGTTTTCACAATATGGATGCTTCATGGATTGCAACATATAGTATTATCATGATTTTTTGCCATCATACACTTCTATTTTTCCTGGAAGTATTCAGTTTTAATGAATTTTTAAGCACAATATGGCGTAGTCTGTTAAGCAGTTTGGTTACTTTTTCTCTTGTTTTCATAGGTTTTATGCTGGAAAGCAGGCCTCAAAAAAGATAATAAGCTCCCAATAATTTATGTTACCTAAAGCTATAATAACTAAATCAGGATGTAATAAATTTATAAATTTA
>PUKZ01000115.1 GCA_003550725.1 Bacteroidales bacterium
ATCAAAGCTAAAAGCGACATTGCAAATATTTTAGCCCTTGATGCGTAGTTTTGTGGTGGCGGAACCACAGCCTTGAATTTTTGTAACTTTTTTTTCAAGAAAAAAGTTTAAAAGTTTTTTTTAAAAAAACAAAACTATTAAACATAGATGAACACCAGAAAGAGCTATATGAAATGGTGCTAAAAAATTTTTAGGGTGTTGCAATGCGGAAAACAGGAAAATGGCTTTTTATTGGTCTTAAGCAAACATTTTTTTAATCTTCCCATGTTTCATTCCATTTTTCCAGGTGTATTCTCTTTGGGTTAAAATTGCTGTTTCTTGGCTTATCTTCATCCGGGAATCCGAGGGATACAAGCGAGACAGGGATTATATTATCGGGATATTGAAATATTTCCCTCATAGCTTCTATTCTTTCCTTTCTTGGGTAAACCCCCAGCCACACACCACCCAGGCCGACGCCATGAGCAGCTAAAAGCAAATTTTGGGTTGCTGCCGAACAATCCTGAACTATGTAGCTCTCACGATCTTCAAGATTAATATCGCCACAAACTAAAACAGCCATGGTAGCATCTTTAAGCATTTTGCCATAAGGGTGCAATTCAGCCAAAGAGTCAAGTTTATCGCGTTGACGGGTAATCATAAAATGCCATGGCTGCCTGTTGCGTGCAGAAGGAGCACACATTGCCGCATCATGAATAAACTTTACAAGTTCATCACTTATATGATGATCCTTTTTGTATTTACGTATACTTCTGCGCGTAAATAAAATATCGGTATTTGAATTCATAAGCCTGTATTTAATTAACCAAACAAAAAATTGTTGTTTTCGACTTAAAATAGTTGTTATAAAGATATATTACCGGCTGAATTTATTGAAACTCGCGGGGTTTTTTTCATTTCCCTTACCGCTTTTTGTTTTAATATATCCATAAAAAAGCAGTATTAAGCCTATCAGCAAAAATCCATACGTAAGTAAATTATTATCAACCGGGGTTAAACTGGTATAACGTCCTATTATAAATATCAAACCTATTATAGTGAAAACCCATCCGCCGGTTTGCATTATTGCACTGGTATTTTTACTCGTTTTTTCAAATTCTTCCTGCAATATTTTATCATCAATATCCTGGACAATATTTTTTATTTCTGCTTCTTCAAACTCTTGCTCTTTAAGTTCTTTACGGATTTGGGTATAATCCATTCCCTCTCTCTTTTTTTGGAGATAGTAATTGACAATATCTTTAGGCTCATGCTCTGGCTTCATCACTTATCTATTACAACTGTAAATATAAAATAAAAAAAGATTTTTTAAAAATTTATTTTTGTCAGGCACTACCGGTTTTTTATATCAATTTTAATTAATAAAAATATGCTCTCCGACCCCGATAGGTAGATTAAAGCCATACCATATAAACAGCAGTACTACCCACATTACAAAAAGAATAATTGCATAAGGTATTAGCAGAGAGATAACAGTACCGATACCTATACGTTTATCATATTTACTGATCCATCCGAGCAACAATGGGAAGTATGGATAAAGCGGAGTAATAGAATTAGTTATTGAGTCGCCGATCCGGTACATAAGTTGTACAAAAGCGGGGCTCAGGTTAATTTGTGCCAGCATTGGTATAAATATTGGAGCAAAGATTGCCCATTTTGCCGACCCACTTCCCATAAAAATATTAAGTACAGCAACCAGGATCATAAAAAGTGTAAATAGCAGTGGGCCTGTAAGCCCGGTAACCTGGAGGAACTCAGCACCTTTTATAGCAAGTATTGAATCGAGATTTGATTCGCCGAATAAATAAATAAACTGGGCTACTATAAGCATCAGCACGATATACCCTGATAGTTCTTTCATTCCTTGCTCCATATACTTAAGGAAATCATTTGAGGTTTTTATTGTTCCGGTTACTTTGCCATAAACATAACCGGGTATTGCAAACAACAAAAAGAGTATAGGCACCAGCCCTCTGAGGAATGGTGAAGGCACTAAACCGCCGGTTTCGGGATCGCGCAAAGGAGCTCCGGGAGGTGCAACCAGGGCAATTATAACAACGGCATAAATTAATAATGCAATACCGGCCCTTTTCATACCTTTCTTTTCTTCCGGTTTTATTTCAGATGACTGCTGCACCGAATCATTCTCCAGTTGATCAGCTCCGGCGAAAGCCCTGCATCTGGGTATCGTGAACCTTCTGACAACAAATGCCCCGGCAAACCCCAACATTATTGTAGAAATAATCATAAAATACCAATTAGCAGTAGCACTAACTTCCCAGGCGGGATTAATGTTTTGAGCTATCTCAGTACTTATTCCTGCAAGCAGAACATCTGTACCTGCTATCAAAAAATTTGCCGTAAATCCTGCTGTAGCTCCGGCATAACCGGCAACCAGCCCGGCAATCGGGTGTAAACCCATTTGAGAAAATATCAGTGCCGCAATCGGAGGAACAATTACTATACCCGCATCTGAACCAATATTTCCGCAAGCCCCAATAATAAAGATAACAGGCAATACCACTTTCTTTGGAACAGCAAAAGCAATCCTTCGCATAACTGCAGCAAGTAACCCACTCCGCTCAGCAACCGACACACCCATGATCATAACCAAAACCAACCCAAAAGGCGCAAAATGAGCAAAATTAGTAACCATCTCCTGAACAAAATTCCTAATCCCCTCACCGGAAATAAGACTTTTGGCGTAAACATCTTCACCCGTACCCGGATCAACAGCCTGAACATTAAAATAAGCAGTTATTGCACTAAATATCACAATAATAACACATATCCAGGCAAACAACCAAAATGGATGAGGTAATTTATTGCCCATGATTTCAATCCATCGTAAAACACCCTTTGAACCGGTTGTTTCTAAATTTTCAGCCGAACCATTGTTCTTTCCATTATCAGAATTACTCTTGGTATTAGTTTTATCTTCTGTCATATTTTTTTGTTTTTAGAATAAACGCAAAAATGTAAGTTTTTTTTCTAATTTCCAATCAAAAGTACAATTTTATCAATTCGATTATCAAGTATAATGATATTGGAAAATGAAAATCAGTGAATTTAACCCAAATATTTTCAAATAAGGAAAATAAATAATTTTAATCGGCCACCGGTTAAATAAAAAAACTTTTTGCTATATGCAAGAAAAAATGATAAAAAACCGGGAGGGTAATTTTTTTGGCTTCTGAAAACGGTTAAAAAATCAAAAAAGATTTTTTGGCTCACTTAAATAATTTGTTATTTAAGTTTATATTTTTTCAAGATCCTGATAAAATCGTCTTCTGCGAAGGGTTTAGTCATATAGTCATCCAATCCCATATTCATGTATTTTTCCTTGTCGCCTTCAAATGCATTGGCGCTAAGGCCGACTATTGGGGGCAAGGAGGAAAACTTTTTTTTCAGCTCTTTTGTGGCAGTAATTCCATCCATTACAGGCATTTGTATATCCATGAGTATAATATCGAATTTTTCTTTTGGAAACATTTCCAAGGCTTCCTTTCCATTATTGGCGACTTTAACCTTGCAACCCAATGATTCAAGCATAAGTGAAGCCACTTTTTGATTGACTTCTTTATCTTCAACATGCAATACTTTCAGTTCTGACCCGTCTTCATCAATCTTTTTTTCATCTATTTTCTTTTCATCCGGGTGTTTTTGAGCCGATTTAGCTTTAAAAGTGAACCAAAAGTTACTGCCTTTACCTGATTTACTTTCAAAGTCGATTTTTCCATCCAGCAGGCTAACAATCTCTTTACAAATAGATAAACCCAAACCTGTTCCTTCAAATCGCCTGTTATCAGATGTATAAATTTGTGAAAAAGGTTTAAAAAGAAGATTTTTTGATTCCGGTTTAATTCCGACACCCGTATCAATAACCTCAATTTTCAGCATTAAGTTTTCATCATCTATCCATTTATCAATACTGGCATTTATGGTAATTTGCCCCTTATTGGTAAATTTAACAGCATTATAGAGCAAGTTGTTTATAATTTGAAAAACAAGGTGGTTGTCTGCTTCAATATATTCGGGTATCTCAGTGCTATGATTAATAACAAGCTTAATATCTTTTTTGCAGATCGATTCAAACAATTTTCTTGCATTTTGCAATAACTCACTACTATTAAAAACCTTAGGTTTGATATTTGTTTTTCCTGCTTCAATTTTCGAATAATCCAGTATCTGTTCTATGATTTTACTTAAGTTTCCTGTTGAAAACCTAATAGTATTAAGATAATCCAGTTGCTGAGGTGTAAGTTCGGTTTTTGCAAGTATTTCTGCCATTCCCATTATTCCGGTAAGCGGTGTTCTTATTTCATGGCTCATGTTGGCAAGAAATTTTTGTTTAAACTCAGCTGAACGCTGAGCAACAGCAACTTTTTCCCTAAGTTCTTCACTCCTTTTTCGTTCGGTAATATCGGTAAATATTACTGCAAAAAGATTTGGACCCGGTCGGTATGAAACAACCTCATAATATTTATCCAGCTTTTCCGAATAATATTCATAATTGATTGGATCGCCGGTTAAGGCGACCTGGGCATGTTTTTCAATCCACTCCTTACCAATAGAAGGCATTACATCAGTAACACATTTGCCTATAATATCATGTGCTTTAAGCCCGGTGATTTTCTCAAAAGCATCATTTATTTTAAGTATCCTGCAGTCAATTACATTGCCAACATCATCAAACATTACCTCATGCAAGGCTAACCCCTGCTGCATACTTGCTATCAGCCTGCGGTAATGCATTTCTTCTTCCAATAGAGATGTTTCAGTCATCCATCGTCGCATGGCATTGGAACATACACCGGCCAAAGCCTCTAACTCCTCATTAGATGGCCCCCCGGGTTTCTTATCAAAAGAAAGTATTATTGATCCTATAAGCTTCCCCTCAAAATGCAACCCGACAGCCGAAATAAATCCATTACCAAAAATTGCCTCCATTATCTTATCATAAGATGCAGGTGTTCTATCAAAAGTAATTTCGGAAAGTGAATCTTTACCAATGATCAAATCCTTTTGAATAAGATCATTCAATTGTGACGATAATTTAAATCGTATGCCCTTATATATGCGATTCAAACCTCGCAAAGTAGTTTTGTCTATATCTTCTTTAAGAGTAGAATATTGATAATTAAGCTCGTCGGTAGATTCATGATAAATATTAATACTTACAGATGAAGCTTTAGTGTATTTTTTGAAACTATGGCAAATAAAACGAAAAATATTTTGCGAAATCGGAATGGAAGCCAACTTCATGGATAAATCCTTCAAATTTTTCGAAATACGCTTTTGCTCCTCTATAATTTTTTCATTATGCCTTTGTTGAATTGTATCTGTTGATTCGGATATATAAAAAACAATTTGATCATCACTAACAGTAAACGCTTTTACCTTGTACCAGCTTTTAAGAAAGTTTATGTATTGTTCTGTTTCATTACCTGTTTTATTCTTTACAATATCATTAAAAAATTTAACCCAGTCAAACTTCTCCTTTTTCAAATCCGGAAATAGTGTTGTTACATTTTTTCCAATAATATTGCCGGAATCCAATCCGGTAATTTCTTCAAATATTTTATTCACTTCTATAAACTCCAAATCACAAACAGAACCACTCTTATCGGAAATGATTCTACATAATGAATATCCAACCGGAAGTTGATCTATTATTTTCCTGTAAAATAATTCAGTTTGCATATTTTGTCGCTTAATGCTAGTAATTTTTATGCTAAAATAAGAATTGTTTTTTTAATTCCTCTAATAAATTTCGTTAAACTTTTTTCCCAAAGCAATTTTAATTATTAAAACTGCCTATTTCAGCTTTTTAGGGTTCATTATTTTAATTAAGATACTATTTCTAATAATTTAGTAATGTATAATTCTGAAAAGCCGGGATTTAGTTATCACCCGCCAATTAACACAACCCGCTTAATTCGCCTGTTAATATTGTCATTTTCTTCGGCCATTAAGATCACCGGGAAAATCAAATATAAAACGTTTTTCTTGGGGGTTTGTTGCTGTTGCAGCAATATGACACCGAACAATTGCCTTAAATAGTTTGATCTGTAATCATTTTCTGTTTTTCTGCTTTGGTTTTGTAAATAATTTGGTCTATTTTTACGGATTATTGTTTTTCAGGTATAGTAAATATTTGTCAAGGTTTAACATTATTGAAGACCGATATTTTTTTGGTTTTTTAATAATTGTCGGCCAAAAACTATGCCATATTCGAATATTGCGGATTAAAGATTATAAAATTTTACGGGGTTTAGATCAGGCAATTATATATTTTTGGTATTTTAAGCCTTAAAAAACCCCGGTTATAAAATTAAAAATTAGCACTTATGTTTAAATTAAAATTTATTATTATTCTGATGATTTCCTCATTATTGTTTTCCTGCGAGCCGCCAAAACAAGCTGATATTTTGTTATACAACGGCAATATAAATTCTGTTGATGAATCTATGACTACATATGAAGCGATGGCGATTTCTGATGGCCGTATTATATCATTAGGTAGCGACCATGATATTTTATCAGCTTACGTTTCTGAGAAAAAAATTGATTTGGAGGGTAAACATGTTTATCCGGGTTTCATAGATCCTCACAGTCATTTTATGGGTTACTCCAACAATTTTTTACGGGCTGATTTAACCGGTTCAGGTTCTATGGAGGAGGTTGTTGATCGTCTCAGGGATCATGCTTCGAGGGTAGCTGACGAATGGATTCAGGGCAGGGGCTGGGATCAAAACCTGTGGGCTGACAGGCAATTGCCCGGCAACGAGCTACTCAACAAGGCTTTTCCTGACCGGCCTGTTTACATCATTAGGGTCGACGGCCATGCTGTGGTTGCCAATGATAAAGCCCTTGATATTGCCAACATTGATGGGTCAACACAAATAGATGGCGGCGAAATTGTTACAAAAAATGGAAAACCTACAGGTTTGCTTATCGGACGTGCAACCAATTTAGTAGCATCAAAAATACCATCACCTTCAAAAGAAGAAACTATTCGATTAATTGACGAAGCTCAGCAAAATCTTTTTTCTGTGGGGCTAACTTCTGTTAGTGATGCGGGCCTTGATAAAGATGAGGTTATGCTTATAGATAGCTTGCAAAAATCCAATGATTTGAAAATCAGGATATATGCAATGCTCAACCCTACAGAGGAGAATTTTAATACTTTTGTTAAAGAGGGTGTTTATGCTACAGACATGCTTTCGATACGTTCGATCAAGTTGTTTGCCGACGGGGCTCTTGGTTCACGTGGTGCATTATTGTTAGAGCCTTATAGTGATGATAAAGAAAACTACGGTATACGTTCTGAAGAACCGTCCTATTTAAAGCAAGTCAGCAAACTTGCCTATGATAATGGTTACCAGGTAAACACTCACTGTATAGGTGATTCGGCAGTCAGGCTTATGCTTAATACTTACAGTAAGTTTCTTGAACCCGGTAATGATCATCGCTGGCGAATTGAACATTCGCAGGTTGTTGCACCCGAAGATTTGGCACTTTTCGGAGAGTACAATATCATTCCTTCGGTGCAAACCATTCATGCCGTTTCTGATATGGAATGGGCACCCGACAGATTGGGTGACAGGATAAAACATGCTTATCCGTTTCGTTCGTTGCTTGACCAGACAGGGTGGCTGGCCAATGGCAGCGACTTCCCCGTTGAACCAACAAATCCCTTATATGGCTTTCATGCTGCTTTTACACGCCAGGACTCTGAAGGTAATCCTCCTGATGGATTTATTCCTGAAGAAGCAATAACAAGAGAAGAGGCACTAAAAGCCATGACAATATGGGCTGCAAAAGCAAACTTCGAAGATCACATTAAAGGCAGCCTGGAAGAAGGCAAAGTTGCCGATTTTGTTATTTTGAAAGATAACCTCCTTGAAGTTCCGGCAGAAGAGATTTATGATTTGAGTATAGAAAAAACATTTTTGAATGGCGAGATGGTATACTCAAAGTAAAATAAAAAACCCCCGGCAAATAAATATAAAACGCCGGGGGTAAATTCAGAATTAAATATTGTTATTCAAAAACTATAACAGCTTTTGGTTCAATTATTTTAAAAGTAAAAGACTCTGTAAAATAAAGTTGTACGGTTTTATTATTATGACTTTCATAACCTATTGACAGGTCTTTCCCCAGAACCAACTTAAAATCCCCGCCACGCTCAGATACCAGGTAGGCATCTTTAACAAAGGGAGCCATAATAATTGATCCGCCAAGCATATTTTCCAGTCTTTTTGTCAAGGGGTATCCCTGCACAAAGCTTTGTACTTTTTCCCACTTATCGGTGCTAAGCACCAATGAATATGGCCCTGAAACGGAGTTTTGCTTCATTTTAGCAATTGCTTTTGTAACAGCCGATAAAATATCGATTCCGTCATCGGGAAATGATATTTTGTCAAAATCGGAAGATTGCTTCAGCCCTTTTATATTAGCATTTTTGAAGCCTTCATAGATGACTTTTTCTTCAAACCCGGCTATTTTTTTAGCGGCTTCTTCAAGGTTTTCAAGGTCTATATCTTCGCATCCACGCTCAATATTGTCAAGTTCCCATATATTAAGCTCAAAAGTATTACGGCTTTCAACCAAAGGCAGAACCTGGTTTATACCATATTTAACATCATCTTTCTGATTGGCCGGCACATTAAGCCTGCCTTCCGGTAAGGCAGTATAGTCCCAACCTTTGGGGCCTTCAACATCAACAAATTTTCTTGCCGATAAAACCGAAGTTAGTATATCTACGGCGGTTTCATTTATCTCTTCCCAGGCTTTCCCGGAAATTGGCGCTAATGATTTTCTTAAAATATCCATTTTATACCTCCTGTATTACTTTTTTATTTTTTTGATTCCTAAATCATCCTTCGAACCATTAGATTCATTATTACCTCCCTCTTCAAGGTTGGTAATGTCACCCTCTGTAAAGAGGTACGTTCTGAGTTCTTCGTCCCATCCGGGCATGTTCCTGCGCAACCATTCAATAGTCATGCAGGCGTGCTCAATCTCCTCATCACGATTATGAGCCATAATATCTGCCAACTCAGGATTATCTGTGGTTACAACACGCTGATGATACCAGTCAACTGCTTCAATCTCTTCCTTAAGGCTATTCAAAGCCCTGGAAAAATTGCGTGCTTCATTACTCAATTCATTTACCGGTTCATGATAATTTGACATGTTTTATAAATTTTTAAGTTTGTAATAAATTAATTTTATACACAAAGTTAATTATTTAACAGAAAAAAGCTTCAAATATTTAATAAAATAATATGTTGGTTTTTTACAGATAAAGATATCGCTTTTAAGTGCAAGAAACATCAATTTTATCGCAACTTCCTGGTTTTGAGTCGCAAGGAGTTCATTACGACAATAACGTCAGAAAGAGCCATTGCCACTGCGGCTATCATTGGGCTCAGCAGACCTATTACTGCCAGCGGTATAGCCATAACATTATAAAAGAATGCCCAGAAAAGATTCTCTTTAATGGTACGAAATGTAACCTTTGTCATGGAAAATGCATTAGTAAGAAGGTTCAATTTGCCTTTAAGCAAAACCACTTCAGCTGATTTAACTGCAACTTGTGTTGCATCGCTCATAGACACTCCTAAAAATGCTTTTGACAAGGCCGGGGCATCATTAATGCCGTCACCAACCATAGCAACCTTATGTTTTGAAGACAAATCCTCTATCAGACGGAATTTCTCATGTGGTAATTTTTCGGAATAGACCTTTTCTATACCTAAATGGCGGGCTATTTCGTTACAACGATATTCCCTGTCGCCGCTCAAAAGTATTGGTTCTATATTTCTTTGTTTAAAAAACCTAATAGCCTCTTTGGCTTCAGTTTTTACCTGGTCTTCAATATCAAGCCATCCTATAAGCTGATTGTTCATAACTACATATACGTTGTGCGTATCGTCGCCGGTCAGGTGCGAAGCAACGTTATATGATCCTGCAATATATGTATTACCATCCTTGTCAACGGCTTTAACTCCAAGCCCTTTTTCTTCTTCAACCTGATCAAATGCAATTACCTCATTGATGCTTAACTGGCTTACAATAGCCCGGGCTATTGGATGTGAAGAATGGTTTTCGAGGCTATAGAGGATAGTTTTTAATTCATCCCTGCTTTTACCAAAGGCATCAATATTTTTTATTACAAACTTTCCGGTTGTTAATGTACCTGTTTTATCAAAGACAATTTTTTCGATCACCGGAAACTTATCGAATGTACTTCCTCCTCTGATCAAAATTCCGTTTTTTGCTGTTCGGCCTAATCCCACTACCACTGCTGTGGGGATTGCCAGTCCGAGTGCACAAGGGCATGCAATAACCAATACAGCTACTCCTCTCATAAGAGAATCTTTAAACTCAAGGCCGCCGAGAAAATACCAACCCAGCAAAGTTGCAACCGCAATGCTCACTACAACCGGTACAAAAACCGATGATATCTTGTCGGCCATATTTTGCATCCTGGGTTTATCTTTCTGTGCATTTTTAACCAGTTCAATGATTTGCGACAAAACAGTATCTTTACCGGTAGCCGACGCCTGCACTTTTATATTGCCCGACAGAAGTACCGTGCCACCTATAACCTTATCGCCGGCTGGTTTGTCAACAGGAAGGCTCTCACCTGATATCATCGACTCATCAACAGAACCATATCCCCAGTATATTTCCCCATCCACAGGAATAGTATCCCCTGTGTTAACCAACACTTTTTCACCGTTCTTAATCAATGCGGCATCAACTTCTTCAAATTTATCCGCACCGCTATGATTATCTGTTGTTAATCGTTTGGCAGTGTTTTTCTGCATACGTGCCAGTTCGTCAATAGCTCCGGTAGTCTTTCTGACCGACCGTTGCTCAATCAAGTTGCCCAAAAGCACAATAGTTATAATACTTGCCGATGTTTCATAAAACATATACTGATGACCCATCCTGTAAATAGTGCCGGTAAGACTATAAATAAAAGCAGCAGTAGTACCAATAAATATCAGAACATCCATATTTGTATAACCGGCACGTAAGCTCTTAAACGCACTACCACCAAAATGCCAGGCACCAACAGCAAAAACAGGTATAGTCAAAAAAAGCTGAAAAATATCATTATGCAAAATATCAAATGGCAGAAACATAGCCATCAATAAAGGAATAGTAAATACCAGGCTGAACCAAAACTTTTTCTCAATTGATGATAAACCCTTTCTCTGATCCGGAGAGCTATCACTGTGTTTAACCTTATAACCCAACTCTTTAATCCTTTTTTCAGCCAGGCTAATAAGACTTTCATCATTGGTATCAAAACTAACATTACCGGTGGTAAAATCAACATCTACGTTATGAAAACCTTCTTTCTCGAGTTGCTTGCGCACACTTAATGCACAATTAGAACAACTCATGCCTTCAACCTTCAATGATAAGGTTTTATATATTATATCACTCATAATAGATTTTTTTTATATCCTTGTATCAATAGTGACCTGATATATTAACAAATAAAATAGGATGAAGTTTAAAACGGATAAAAAAATCTTTAATCCGGCCAAGAAATCATCTCACGAAGAATTGTAAGGCCTGTACTAATAACAGACAATTAAAACAGTCAATTAAAAAGTTTGGCACAGATCAAATCAGTAATATACAGTAACTGTAATTTTTCTGCTACCGCCGTTATCCCTAAACTCGCAAAGATAAATACCCTGCCATGTGCCGAGCTTTAATCGTTTCTTACTTATGGGTATTGTCAGGTTCACACCCGCAATAGAGCTTTTAACATGTGCAGGCATATCATCTGAACCCTCAAGAGTGTGAGTTAAAAACGATAACCCTTCAGGCACAATATGGTCGAAAAAATTATCCAAATCCCTGCGAACCGACGGATCAGCATTCTCATTAATGGTCAGGCCGGCAGATGTATGATGAATAAAAATATTCATCATGCCGGTTTCAGGTAACTCACCCGCATTTTCTAAAACCAGATCAGTAACCAGATGAAAACCCCTGTTAAAAGGAGGCAAAGAAAACTCTTTCTGACTTATCATAAACTTGCTTTTTAATTTTATTATAAATGCATATTTCAATAGTGTTTATCAGTAAGATTAAAATTAATCTGTTATCAGCAATCACAAAGAGTAACGTTCATAAATTCAAAACTTTGTGTTATTTCCCCCGGTTCAATACAAGCTTAGGGTCGCTGCCCTGTTGAATAAAATGAACATGGAAAACAAACAATGTTAATAATTTTAATCAGACGCTATTGTTTATATTTATAAATTTAATATTTTTTATAAAAATATCCGGTCAAAAATAAAAGATTAACCACTTCGTTTATCATACCGTCTACCCGCTATTTTCGTGAATTCATCCGGCTGAGTTCTTCGCTTTGCTTTGTAAAATTTACCCCCCCGGGTGAGGCAAAAGGCTCAAAATGACAAGCATTTATAAAAATATGCTTCCCGTTTACAACAAACACTCATTCTGCTGCAAGTAAAAAAATTTTTCATATCTTTGTTTTGAAACTTAACATCTGCAATAATCTTTTTCCAATAACAAAATACTATTTAATTAAAACTTAAACAAATTACTATGATGCGGATTTCTATAGTTATTATCTTTTTTTTCTTCGTGGTTTTTAATGGTTATACACAGGATAATTCATCCTGGCGGCTTGGTTTGAAGGCTTCTCCATCAATTTCATGGATATGGCCTGAGATCAGGGAATTAAATTATGAAGAAACCGATTTTGGTTTTTCTTATGGAATTATTATCGACAAATATTTCACTGAAAACTATGCTGTTTCGAGCGGTTTTTTTGTAACACACCAGGGTGGAAGGCTAAGTTTTGATGAAATCAGAGAAAACGAAAACATTTTGGGAGAGAACACAGAAAATCGCATATACGATCTTCAATACCTTGATATACCAATAGCCTTAAAGATGCGTACCCGTGAGATTGGATATTTCACATATTATGGCCAGTTTGGCCTTTCGTTCGGATATAATGTCAGGGCACGAGCTGATGATGAGTTTTTTGGAGGTAATAGAGAAGAAGAGCTTGATATTTTAGATGAAAAAAGTCCACTAAAAGCATCATTGATTATGGGAGCAGGTGCCGAATACTCATTACTTGGCAATACTGCAATTGTCATGGGGCTGTATTATAACAATTGTTTCTCAAATATTTTGGATACTGATCCTGATACTTTTGAGGGAAAGAAGATAAGCGCCAAGGCAAATTTTGTTGAGCTTACTATTGCAATGATGTTTTAATACAGTAAGGTTTATGAAAATTGCTCTTTCACAAATTAACCTTCATATAGGTAATTTTGAGTTTAATTGCTCAAAAATAGAGAAAAACATCCAAAAGGCTGAAAATGATGGTTGCGATTTAATTATTTTTCCTGAATTGTCTGTTTCGGGTTATCCTCCTCTTGATCTTTTGGAATACAAAGATTTTATTGAAAGATGTTATGAAAGCATTAACAAGATTGCTAAATCATGCAAAAATGTTGCTGCAATAGTAGGTTCGCCGTCATACAATAAAAACAAAAGAGGCAGGCCTTTATACAACAGTGCTTTTTTTCTTGTTAACGGAAAAATAGAGCAGGTTTTTCATAAGGGGCTACTACCCAATTATGATGTATTTGACGAATACAGGTATTTTGAGCCATCTGAAAGTTTTAATATTATAAATTATAAGGGATATAATCTGGCTGTTACTATTTGCGAAGATCTTTGGAGTCTTGATAATAAGACTCTCTATGTTTCGTCGCCCATGGAGCAATTATCGCAACAACAACCCGATCTGTTAATCAACATTGCTGCATCGCCTTTTACTTACAATCATCATTTGGAAAGGAAGTCAATACTTGCTGCGAATGCTGTAAAATATAATCTTCCGTTGATTTATGTAAACCATACAGGGGCTCATAGTGAACTGCTGTTTGATGGGGGTTCTATGACCTTTAACCCTGGGGGAGGGATTGTTCATGAGATGGAATATTTCAAAGAGGATTACCACATTACAACTATTGATTCTATCAAAAGCTCCGGGGGCAGGGATATTTCAACATCATCAGGAAAGTACGAAAAAATCAAACTTATACACGATGGTTTGATAACCGGCATTAAGGACTATTTCGACAAGTCGGGTTTTAAAAGAGCTGTTCTTGGCTTATCTGGTGGTCTTGACTCGGCCGTAGTTATGGTATTGGCAATCAAAGCATTGGGTAAAGATAATGTTAAAGCCCTGTTGATGCCCAGTCAGTTTAGCAGCAAGCATTCAGTAAATGATGCTGTTGACCTGGCAACAACATCCGGTGTATCTTATGACATCTTACCCATAAAAGAAATATATTATACATACGACAGGATTTTAAAACCTTATTTTAAGAATTATTCATTTGATTCTACGGAAGAGAACATTCAGGCCAGAGCCCGTGCAATATTACTGATGGCTTATTCCAATAAATTTGAATATGTTTTACTTAACACATCAAACAAAAGTGAGGCGGCAGTCGGCTATAGTACTTTATATGGAGATATGTGCGGGGGGTTATCGGTACTGGGTGATGTATACAAATCAGATATTTATAATATTGCGGCATATATTAATGGTCCTAACAGAATTATACCGCAAAGCATCATAGATAAACCTCCTTCAGCTGAGCTGCGGCCGGAGCAAAAAGACACGGACTCACTTCCCGAATACGGGCTTCTGGATGACCTTTTATACAATTACATAGAGCTTCAGCTAAGCCCTGATGAAATAATAAAAAAAGGTTTTGAACCCTCTATTGTTAATGAAGTAATATCAATGGTGAATAAAAGCGAGTATAAACGCGCCCAGTCACCACCCATACTAAGGGTTTCGTCAAAAGCATTCGGCATTGGGCGCCGTATGCCTATAGTAGCCAAATACATGTAATGGTTTTAATCATATACCATACCGCTATTATCCCGTAAAAATTGCGGTGTGGTTTGCTTCGCTAAGCATGACAAGGGGATTAAATCGCCCCGGGCACTGTCCCGGGGCTTTGTTTTTTATTTATAAGTTTTAGGCGGTATTTAGAAGATTTAATTATGAAATCCCATACTTATGCCGCCAGTCACACTCGAGTAGCTTGCCCAGGTGCCATCCACAAAAATACTCAAAATTCCCAGTTTTAAACGGGCACCGGCATTAAGCCCTGCCTGGCTGCTTTTAATTGACTCATCTACCGGATTGGTAATTATATTGTCTGTTCCTATTTCATAATCGCCTGCCAAAATAAATTGAGTATCGGCATACATGTACCTGACTCCGCCATAAACAGTTATAAAAGGCAATCTTCGTGAAGCAACAAGGCTGGCAGAATAAGCATTTGCAGAAATATCAAGCTCCTGCTCATCGATATCAATATCAGGATTATCGCCCGGATCAAAATGCAATCCATAAGTTGTTGACATGTTGGTATAAGAGCCAATTAAGGAAATGTCGACAGGTAAATGCTCTATCACGGGTATATATTGCTTAACGCCATGTTTTATACCAAATCCATATGATCCGGCTGAAAAGTCGCGTACCGATACAGTTGGCATATACCTGATTTTAACTTCAGTATCTCTGACAAGCCCGACATTCAATTGTAAAACAGGTGGAACCAATGGAAAATAACCTATCCCGGTTCCGGGTGGTAACCTGAATCTTCCTTCTTCCAAATTCTCGTTTCCTTCAAAAAACACCAGTGGTCCATACTCATCATCTCCAAATAAAGTGGGAGCCTGGTTATCTTCAGGGTCAACCAACGACATTCTGATATAATCATCGGGGTCAAACTCAAAATACCTTTTATTATCTCCTATAAAAGTAACAGGTACTGCAAACCTTAGATCAAACCTTCCCAGCCTGTGTGCCTGCCCGGTATTGTACCAGCCACTGTTCATATTATTACCCAACGAATGGCCGAGAGGTTCAACATACGACTTAATAAGCTGTGAAGCATTGTGCTGGCCAAAATTCAAAAAATCGGTGATGTCATCCTGCGAATAAGACATACTGCCGGCAAATAATGTCAGTACGGTTGATAAGATTGTAAATTTTTTTACCATAATTAAGTTTTTTTATTAATAAAATAATATAGTTGATCAATTAATACTTTTTATTATTACGCTTATGTTTGATACTGATTAATTTTACCTTATCCTGACGGCGATTTTTCCGTTTACTTTTCCTTCTTCGCTTATCTGGTGAGCCGTTACGAGCTGATACAATGGTTGTACTTCCTGGATTTCGGGGATAAGCTTATTTTGCTCAACAAGATTTTTAAGAAACAATAATCCCTTTTTATCGGGTTTCACGATTACCAGTTTACATTTTCTTCTGATGGAGGAGGTTATAAGCTTTCCGGCATTTATTCCGCTGGATATATAAACACCTTTACTTTTTAACATCTTTTTTGCTTTATTATACTTCAGGTTTCCAATTGTATCAAATATTATATCAAATTTTTCGTTTGTATAAACATTTTGAGTTGTATAATCAACAATTTCATTGCAACCCAGTTTCATGCTATATTCTATATTTCTATTGCTACAAATGCCTGTAACCCTTGCATCAAAGGCTTTTGCAATTTTCACAGCAAATGTTCCGACGCCTCCGGTGCATCCGTTAATAAGCACATTATCTCCTGTTTCTATAGAGGCGATGTTTTTTAAAGCCTGAAGAGCCGTAAGCCCTGCCAGTGGAATCACACCGGCCTGTATAAAATCAATATTTTCGGGTTTTGGAGCAACGATCTTATCACTTACAACAATTTTTTCGGCACTGCATCCCCCATCAACAGCTTTAACCATACCAAAAACCTGGTCTCCTACAGCAAATTTTGAGCTGGCCGACTCAATGACAACCCCCGAAAAATCGGCACCGGGAATTTTAGGGAATTTTTTGCCCGATAACATCTTTAACATCCCCCGGCGTATTTTCCAATCGACAGGATTTACAGAAGAGGCGTGAATCAAAACTTTTATATCTCCATTTTTTGATATTTCAGGCTCCGCTACTTCCGCAAGCTTCATAATTTCGGCACTACCGTAGTTATAATACACTATTGCTTTCATAAATATCTTTTTTAAAAAATAGTACTTTATCGCCGTTGCCCGGTTAGAAATTTTAAAATTGCTTTTTTCTTTTAATATAAGTAAGAAAAAAAGAGTTGTAATTTTTAACCAAACAGCGATATTTTACCCAAAATTATAAAAACATTACAACAAAACTAAAAGCATCATAATTTTTAGTTTTTATAAAAATGAAAGTTACATTTGCTCCTTAACTTTCACATTGAATAAAATTAATTAATTATTTGTAATTAACTATACCTAAATTTCTAAATTGAACCGAGTGTTTTGAGTTTAGGCTTTTTGAGATAATTTTGATTCATTGCATGGTCAGAAAATAAACAAAAACCCTGCCAAATAGGTAAATATGGCGGGGTTTTTGAATAATTACGGGGTTATAATTCAGAAATAATTTTTGTTAGTTGAGCTCAAACAATTTATAGCCCACTTCACGGCCTTCGGTAAAAATAACTACATTGTAGTATCCACTTTCAAACCTTTCGTCTTGTGACCAGTCAAAACAAACCTGTTTTCTTTCATTTCTGAAATTAACCCGTTTATTTATAGAGTACTTGATTTCATCACCCTCAAAAACAAAAGTGCCACTTTCCATATCGGTAAGCACGTTATTATGGGGGTCTATTACGCGAATATAAAATTCGCGGTGTCCTGTTTCTGCAACAATGTTCTCGTTGATTGTAAAGCAAATATCAATTCTGTCGGTTCGTCTTGCCCGGTCGGTTGGGCGGTCGCCTCTTCTTCTTTCTCTTATAGCCTCGGTGGTAAGGTCAGATATGGTAAGATAAGAGGCTTTATTAACCAGATCTTCCAGTTCTTTTTTTTCTTTCCTTACTTTTTCATAATTATCGGCAGTTTGGCTGAAGGATGCTTGCATTTGTGATTTTTCGCTTTCCAACGATTGTTTTTCTGCTTCAAGTTGGTCGACTTGTTGTTGATATTCTGCGAGTTTTTGTTCGAGTTCTTTGACTTGTTCCATATATTTTTGAGCTTCTGCCGGGTCGGCATCCTGCAGCTGAGCCCTGATATTTCGTATTCGCGCTCTCTCACGATATAACTGGCTTTCCAAATGCTCATATCTTTCTGAAAGCTCTGTATATCCCTCTTCCAAGGTATCTAGCTTATTTGTGAGTTCCTGCTTTTCTGCGGCAAGCTGGTTTTTCTCATATAAAGCAGTTTCAGCCAGGGTCCTGGATTCAAATACTTGCTGAAGTAAAAGACCGGTGGCTACAGCCAGCAAAACGGCAAAAACTGAAAGAAAGATCAGTGCCCCTATATTTGCCGATTTATTTGGCTTTGACCTGTTAGCCCCGGGTTTTTGTTTTTTTTCTTCCATAATTATATAATCTTGGTTAAGAAATTGAACTAATTTTTATTAACAAAAAAAATAGTATAAAAAATTATAATTTATCTCAAGGTGAATGCTGATTCTCCTATTCGATGTTCATCTGTATATATTGACACAAGGTACATACCTTCTATGTATTCTGTCGGCTCATCCCAGGTAAGACAAAGCTTTTTCTGCCGGTTTTGATAATTTATCTCCTGGTTCATTGTAAATTGCAAAGTATCCTGGTTATGTACAAAAGCATACTCATCCTCATCACTTATTCTTAGGATTTTTTCATCGGGACGTGCCACTCTCACATATATATTTTGGGGTCCTTCTGGTGCGACCGGATTTTCGGCTATTGTAAAACAAACCTCTATATATTCAACCCGCCTGGCCCTGTCGCTTTCTACTTCTCTCCCGGTAAAACCTCTTGTCCGAAAACCTCTTGCCTCTACCTGATGAGCACTTAGTGCCGAAGCTACCTTAACTTTAGATGTAAGCTCTTCCCTGTCGGCTTCCAGTTCACTTGCATAATCCTTTGCCCTGTCGGCTTCATCCCTGGCTTCATCTCTTTCTACACGTAATACTTCGGCAACAGTATATAAACTGTCAATCTTCATAACATAATCCTGTGCTATATCCTGCAATGCATCAAGCCTTCGTCTGATCCTGTAATAATCAGCTTCCATGGCTATGAGCCTGTCAATTTCTTTTGCACTTTGCTGGATGATGCTGTCTTTATCATACAAAATACTATCATGCCGGTTTTTAAATTCAGTGTACTCATACATCAATGAATCCAACTCGCGTTCAAGCTCAATATTAAGCTCTTCCCTTTCTATCTTCTTTTCGGTAATTTCTCTCAATGACTGACGAGTATTTAGCCAGAAAAAGATCAAAACACCTATTATTAAAATAAGTACTATAATTGTAATCTTTAAGACTGATAAATCTTTTTTCGATGTGGCATTGTTTTTATTAGCCTCTTGTTTCTCCTGGTTTTGGTTAATGTTTCCCTTGTTATCCATAATTTCATCAAATTTTTTATGATTGATGCCAATATCTAATACGAAATAATGACATCAAAAGTTTCTAAATATTATAAATTATTGACAGCTAAGTTTATGAGTTTTTTTACAGTACACAAAAATAGTGCTATATATGCTAATTATCAAATAATAATAAATATTTTGCAAAAATTATTATTAAGGATAATTTCATTTTTATGAACTGCCGCTTGTGTCAGAATAAAATTAATCTTGCCGCCATGCATGCACTGAGCTTGTCGAAGTGACACAAAAACACAACAAAAAGATTAACGTTTAGTAATTCAAGCCGGTCGTGATAACACTGACGCTAACCTTATACTATTTTGTTCAATTTCGATAGACGGGAATTATATTCTAAAAATATTTTTGTATATTTATTTTGTGGTTTCAGGCTTATAATTTTTATTTTTGTCGAATAAAAACAAGCATTTGCTGTTGAAGATTAATGAATACATAGGAGATTTTACCGGCCTGGTATATCCAAAGATATGTTATGCCTGTGGCAAGGTATTACATTATGATGAAGATATTGTATGTACAATTTGTCTTTATGAGCTGCCATTAACCAATCTTCACAATGAGTTTGACAACAGGTTAAGCCGGTTATTTTGGGGACGTGTACCTTTGGAAGGTGTCACGGCTTTGTTTTACTTTCAAAAAGGGTGTAAGGTACAAAAGCTCATTCATGAATTTAAGTATCGTGGAAAGCGTGAAATAGGTATTTATGCGGGGAAGCTTCTGGCAAGTATTTTGTCGGGATCAGGCAAATGGAAAGAGCCGGAGATTGTTTTACCTGTTCCATTACATCCAAAAAAGGAACGACAAAGAGGGTTTAACCAGGGAGAGTATTTTGCTATTGGCTTATCAAAGGGCATGGGTATTAAACTTTCGACCAATAATCTTATCAGGAAATTTCATTCGGAGAGTCAAACAAGTAAATCAAGATTCATGCGTTGGAAGAATGTAGAGACGGTATATCATATCAAAGATCCCGGCAAATTCAGAGGTAAGGATCTTTTGCTTGTAGATGATGTTATAACCACAGGTTCGACCATTGAAGCCTGTTCTCAAAGGCTTCTTGAGATAGGGGGCACCAGGTTATGGGTAGCTTCTATGGCTATAGCTTCATAAAATCAATTCAATCTTCCGGCAAGCACTGCGCTTTTTTTATATTGGCGCACGTTACCAAAGGGATCATATAGTTCGATAAATATTACATATATGCCAATATCAGCCTTTTGATTATTATCATTTGTGCCATCCCATATAATAAGGTCGTCGGTTGCGAGTAGTTTGCCACGCTCAAGTGTTTTGATGCGCCTTCCTCTTGCATCATATATGTTAATATTGGCTGAATACCCCGGTTTTTCAAATTTGAAATAGATGTTCAAAACATCGTTATGTCCGTCATTATTGGGTGAAAAAATATCGGGTTTTACGGTTATGTCATCTTCAATGACATTGGGATGGCGGGTAAACTGGGAGTTTCTGAACCCCGGTGTTCCAAAGCCCACATTTTGGGCAGCTGAATGCCAGTTTGATTCATTGCACGAGGGCATGTCATAATTGCGCCTTTCAAGGGCTACTCCACTTTTGTCATGCAGCAACGGATAATGCATATCATCAGAATAAACAACCATATCAATGATTTTCTGTGATTTATGGGCAAAAACGGCAACGCCGCCATCATTTGTCATCCGGGGCATCCGGCCTATCCGAATAAATCCATCAGGATTGGTTGTCATATAATGCTTTTTAACCCCACCCGGATTGGTAGTCAAAACGATATAATCGCGGGGAAAAAACAAATAGCTTTCTTTTGCAATGCGGTGATCATCAACATCATACTCCAACTTGTTTTCAACAGTATCTTTCGATGCAATATAATAATTACTTAAATCAATAACCTTATCTGACCTGTTATAAATCTCAATATATCTTTGCGATGATTCCTGCGGCGGGTTAAAAAGTATTTCATTAATAACAACATCGTTTAAGCCGGCATCATGGGGAACGGCAACCCTGGTAATATTTTTTTCCATGTTAATTTTATTACCGACACAGTCGGTTAAATCATCTGTTACCTCTACCCTGTATATTTGGCCTTCCTTTAGCTTTTCAGGAAGCAGAAGTTTAACTTTCCGAAAGTCAGGTTCAACGGGGCTTACATTAGTGGGATTACCAATGCCTTTATTGATTTGATAATTACCGGTTGACAATAAAGTAGTTTCATCCATTGGTTCACTAAAGACCAAAACAATATTAAAAGGGTCTATAAACCCGCATCTGAGCAAGTACGGCTTATTATCATCGGGGTTATCATCATCAATCGAATTTAATTTACCCGGTGTTCCTCCTTTCGGGTCTATACTTGCAGACCAGTTGCCTTTTCCCCCACAAGGGTTGTAAGGATCTATTTGCTCCAGCGACCACCCTCCCTGCATTTTTGAAGGATCCTTATACCACTCATCGGTATAATCAACACTATGCATGATATCTCCGTTTGCATCACGCAATGATATGGTTCTGCCTCCCGAAGTAAGATAATGATATCCCGGATCAAATATCATAACATTTTCATAATTGCTGAAATAGGGCAAGTCACCTTCGCGGACCAAAACCAAATATCCCTGCGGAGGAATAATGCCGTCAGGCAAAATTACCGGATTATCATTACCCGATATAAAAGACCATCCGCCGGTGTTTATATAATAATTTGTAGTATTATAAAGCTCAATATACCTGTAAGGCGAAAGTTCAACCGTTGGTGTGGGATTAACCATAAGCTCATTGAAAACAACATCAAAACGGTCGGGATAATATAAATGAAAAATTCCCTTGTAATCATCAATAGTAAACTGCTTCAGATAATCACTGACATTTGAAATATTAATATTATAAGGGGTTTTTTGTTCAAATTCCTCCCCAAAAAGCAATCTTACCCTGTAAGGTTTTTTTTCAGGCCGGTCGGCAATAACCGGACTTCCGATACCATCAACCCAATAATTGGCAGTGATTTGAGCTGAATTTTCGTCAACAACTTTATTAAAATAAATATCGAGGGTTGTAGAATTAACGGCAACGGTATAGTTGACTTTTAGCTCTTTTGTATCGGTTATGATGTCACCGACATATACATCATCAAAATAGAATGCATCTGAGTTGCTTGCTGTATAATTGCAATACAATCCAAACCACTTTGCAGAGTAATAAGTATTATCATAAACCGATCCTTGCGGGATATACAAACCATTACCTGTTTTATCAACCCAAAATTTCCAGTTGCCGGTAGTATCACGGGTAACTTTAATTTGCAGCAAATTATTATTACCGTCAGCCAAATTATGGTATCCGGCCATTAACTTGTGTATTGCATCTCCATCCTGCCGGTAAAAATATATTCGCTTATTTTCAGTGCCATGTTTACCGATTTGAATAAAATATCCATTTATTTCGCCATGCAAGTCATTATCATCGGCAACCAAATAAATACGGGGGTAATTATTGTCGGAAGGTAAAAAGTTAAGCCTGACCCAAAACTCCCACTGTGTATTAATGATTTTTTTGTTTTCAGTTGCAAGGTATGCTGCCCCTTCGTGGTTATCGGAGAGCTGCAACTGGTAATAATCATTAATTATAAACTTATCGGTATCGCCCACCCATTCGGGGTTTTGTGTAAAATTGCCGTCACCGAAATCATCATTGATCTGTGCAAAAGCAATATATGGTAACAAAAAAAACAGGAAAAAAAGCTTTTTATACATGGCCTTATAATTTTGGTGCAATTAAAAAACACTATTTTTGCATAAGACTAATTTTATTAAATGCAAAAATAATCTTTTTAGCTAAAATGGGTATTTTATTCTATATTCAGGATTATTTTTTCAATTTTTTTGTTTAAGCCATATTTAAATATCTGAACTTTAAATACATTATATAGATATGAAAATTGCATTAATAGGAGCAACCGGTTTGGTAGGCGAGGTAATGCTCAGGGTTTTAGAAGAGAGGAATTTTCCTGTCACCGACCTTTTTCCGGTAGCCTCAGAAAGGAGTATTGGCAAATTGATTTATTTTGACAACAACACATATAAGGTGTGCAGTATAGATGATGCATTAGCTGCAAAGCCGGCCATAGCGATTTTTTCGGCAGGTTCAAAAATATCGCTTGAATGGGCTGAGAAGTTTGCCGATACAGGGTGTTATGTTGTTGACAATTCATCGGCATGGCGTGGCCATACTGATGTTCCTTTGGTTGTACCTGAGATTAATGCTGATACGATCGCTCCGGGGGGTAAAATTATTTCCAATCCGAATTGCAGTACAATACAGTTGGTTTTGGTTCTTGCATCTTTAGATAAGCAATTTAACATCCGCCGGGTTATTGTTTCGACATACCAATCGGTTACGGGTACAGGTATTACAGCTGTAAGGCAGCTTGACAATGAGCGTGCCGGGATTGACGGTCAAATGGCATACAAATACCCTATTGATTTAAACTGTTTACCCCAGGGCGGTGATTTTTTGGATAACGGCTATACCACCGAGGAAATGAAGCTGGTAAATGAAACCCGGAAGATACTAAGCAAACCTGCAATGAAGATCACTGCCACGGCTGTCAGAATACCTGTAAAAGGCGGCCACTCCGAAGCAGTTAACATAGAATTTGAAAAAAAATTCAGCCTTGAAGAGATCAGGTCGCTTCTGAAAAAACAGGAAGGCATAATACTAAAAGATGATCCGGGTAACCAGGTATATCCTATGCCCCGCTTTTGCAAAAACAAAGATGAGGTTTTTGTCGGGCGTATTCGCCGCGATATGTCTGTTGAAAACGGGCTCAATTTATGGATAGTTGCCGACAACCTGCGCAAAGGAGCAGCTACCAACGCTATACAAATTTGCCAGTACCTGCTCGAAAACGATTACCTTTAATCCTTATTAATCAGTTAATTCTTCATCCCTTATCACCATCAATATTGCACCATGCGGAATTATAATGTATTTTTCGTCATTGAATTCCAAAGCAAAAGAATTATCCTGCAAATAAACAGCAAGATCACCCTCTTTAACCTGTAGAGGAAAATATTTTAACGACTCCTTCATGTCTTTCCAGGGCTGATCAACATCTTCAGTAGAAGGGATAGGATACCCGGGGCCCGTTTTAATAACATAACCACTATGAATCTTTCGTTTTGACTCTACACCCGGAGGTAAATATAAACCCCCCTTTGTTTGCTCCGACGATGTTTTGGGCTTTATCAAAACCCTGTCACCTACCATAATGAATTTTTGTAAATCCTTTTCGTCAATTTTTAATAACATGGCTCTAGACTATGAAATTATTTTTTAATATTTGTTAGTGTTGTTAGTGTTGTTAGTGTTGAAAAAGCTTATAAAATCGATTAATAGTATTTCTATTTGTTCCTATTAAATAAGCTGTTTTACTCGCTTCAATATCAGGGCAAAAATGTCTAAGAACTTTTTTAATTTTGTAATTACTTAATTTACTATATTTTACAAGGCTCATAAGGCAAAATTAATCTTTTTTTTCAGTCTTAAGCCTAAATAATTTTTCGGCTATTGTCAAAAAAATGGTTTTCTACCATATTGTCGTCGCTATGGGACTTGTAGCTGTTAGTATTCTGCAATAATGTTGTCGAGGATACGACCCGGTAAAGACGTGCCTCTCCGGCACGTCTCACTTTGCTAAATCCGTAAAGCATTGTACAGACGTGCATTTCGGCACGTCTCTAATTTTTTCGATTTTATTCCGCTTCTTCATATACAATGCTAAACAGAAACTCTTTTTCACTATTAAGTTTTTAAACTTTTTTCTTGAAAAAAAAGTTACAAAAATTCAAGGCTGTGGTTCCGACACCACAAAACTACGCATCAAGGGCTAAAATATTTGCAATGTCGCTTTTGGCTTTGATCTGCTTTTGTAAGTATTTAATCTGTATTATATTTTTTATACTTTTCCATAACTTTATGGAGCGACTTCAAATATTTTTTAACGCC
>PUKZ01000147.1 GCA_003550725.1 Bacteroidales bacterium
AATTAAAATTTGATTTTGCTTAATTGATTTAATTACAGATTATTGCCGCATTTTTTAGCAACAATAACAATTGTTGTATGGGATTTTTATTTTCAATTATAATAGGTTGGTTTTATATGAGCGACATTGCAAATATTTTAGCCCTTGATGCGTAGTTTTGTGGTGTCGGAACCACAGCCTTGAATTTTTGTAACTTTTTTTTCAAGAAAAAAGTTTAAAAACTAAATAGTAAGAAAGAGTTTCTATTTAGCATTATATATGAAGAAGCGGAATAAAATCGAAAAAATTAGAGACGTGCCGAAAAGCACGTCTGTACAATGCTTTACGGATTTAGCCAAGTGAGACGTGCCGGAGAGGCACGTCTTTACCGGGTCGTATCATCGACAACATTATGGCAGAATACTAATATCTAAAAGTCGTATAGCGACGATAATATGGTAGAAAACCTATCTTCCGGATAGGACATATACCCCTGAAGGGCAGGGGTGTATCATTTACTCCGCGCTCTATGGAAAACAATGTTTTTAAATGCCTTCCAGAAATATATAAAGTCGGTCTTTAATGGAGATTTTTGATAAGCCTCAAGATACCTTTTCTCCGATTCAACTATTTCATCCAACCCCCTGGGCATATCAGCATAAAAGGGCGGGACAAGGCCCGGCTTGGTTTTTTTGCGCATCTCTACCAGGTCATCCGGATAAAGGCTTTGAAAATGCTTGCTTAAAGGACGTATACCCACAAGCTTCAGTTCACCCTTAAAAAGGTTTAAAAGCATCGGCAACTCATCCAACCAGCACATGCGCATGAACCTGCCCATACATGTAACCCTGAAGTCGTTTTTGAATTTGCCCGTCTTGTCAAGGTTGTTCTTTTCGTAAATGTAAGGCTGAAGATATTCGGAAAAAGGATACATGGTGCGGAATTTATAAACACGTATCGCCTTACCGTTCTTGCCGGTACGCTTCATCGGAAAAAACATACCATAAGACGGTTGCGGGTCATAAGCAGGCTTAGAGGTCTTGCGTACGGCAAAATAATAAACATTGCCTATGGTTTCTTCCTTTATAACTCTAAAACCACAGGAATACAAGCGTCCAAGAGTTTCGGCTCGGCTTATTACCCTGTTTCTGCCACCCGTAAAATTAAAATATATCTTCTTTGCCAGTGGAATTTTAGGCATAATACGCTTAAAAACATAATCACCCAAAAGTATAACACGGTTCAAAAGAAAAGGATACTTCTTTAAATATCTTTTATAACGCTGTTCAAGAGTTTCACAATAACCTATATAAACACCCGAGTGGGGCAACTTCGAATTTACAAGCTCAAAAAACTTGTTTATCCGCCTAATATCATTGATCTTATTCAGGTTTATTATGGTATCATATTTTTGAGCGGGCAGCTTGTCAATACTGAAATTATTTATGGTAGAAAGCACATTAGTTTTCGGCGAATCTATATTAGCTTGCGATATAACAAACTCATAAGCCTTTTCAGTATAATAGCGCGAGATAATACCTTTTAACGTCTTGTTGGGAGCTACGACGTCTAAAGTTTCATCAGGGTACAGCATCTCATGCCTTAGGCGCGGATTTAGCTTATTGTCCGAAAGAATTATGCGATTTCGCAATAACCCTAACTGCTCCAATTTGTCAAGAATATTTTCCATAAGCCATTGAATTTTGTTAACTTACAGGCTAAACTATGAATAATTTATTAAGCTAAGCACCGTGAAACACTGAAAATGCATTAAAACAAAAAATATATGTATATATTTATTTTTATATTTCTTAAGCCCGGCAAAAGGATACGGAAAATTTATTTAAGATTTTTTTTTCAAAACTTTTGCAAAGCTTAATGGTATATTAATAATTATTGATTTATCTATTGCATCAAGCCGTATGGCAATTTTTTTCTTACCCCTGTACTCAACCAGCTCCCCTTTTAAACCCTTAAGGCTGCCTTTGTTTACCTCCAGTTCGTCGCCGGGCTTAGGGTTAATATCAGCCGGCTCTATATTAATGTTGTTGTTTAATAACATTTTTATGGCATCAATTTGCCAATCAGGTACTACAACGGGTTGGTTTTCGAAACTGATTATGCGAACAACACCGGGAGTATTTAAAACTTCCCTGTAATCAGCGTTGCTTATATTTACAAATATGTAAGATGGGAAGAGTGGAACCATAACCGACTTTTTGCGGTCGCTCCATATCCGAAGGGTTTTATAAAGAGGTAAAAAATAATCTATGCCCGACTGCTCCAGTAAATCCCCAACCCGCTTCTCCCAACGAGCGCGGGTATAAACAGCATACCAATGCAAAACATCATTTTTTACCATAAATCTTTTAACGTGTCTATATTATGTTGAAAAATTCTTATGTATATAAATAAGAAAAAACGAGCGATAATTCATATGAAAGTCTCACCCGTTTCTAAATAACTAAATTATATTTTTAATTGATAACCATAAGCCTGCACAGTTTATTAGTAAAATAAAACCTGTAACCTTTTCGGCTATGCAAATGCAAAGATATATTTTTTTCTTGGAAAATAACAAAAACATCGATTTAAAAATTAAATTAATACGACTTTCTATGAATGGGTGACGGGTGACGGGTAACGGGTGACGTCACCCGTCACTCATTACCCGTTACTTGTAACCCGTCACCCAACTCGTCACTCGTCACTCGTTACCCGTTACTCAATAATTAATCAGCACTTAAAGACGCATAAACGCAAAAAATTTTCTTTTAAAAATTTGTAATCAGTAAATTATACTATATATTTGTTGTCAATGTTTCAAAAAGTTATATAATAACAGCAAAAATTTACAACCAGTGTATCAAATAAAAATCATTAATATATGGATAATAAAAAACCGGTAAACAAAAAGGATAATCCTCCCGGTAAAAGCGACAGGGCTGCGAAAAGAGACATAGCAATACTTAAAACATCTGTTTTGGTATTAATTGCAGCAATCGGGGTATTGCTTTTTTTCTTACTTCACGCCCGCCATACTTTATCCGGCCATTATGATAAGCTTGCAGAAAGTATTGAGCATATCGATGAGCTGGAAAAAGAGCTGGATTCGCTGCGCGAATATCACATTGACAGCGCATTGCTTGATAAAACCGGAATAATTGAAAGGAGTGCGGAAGAATTTGAACGCATCCTTTCAAGTGACCTTGACCAAAGCGAAATCGTTGAGCGGCTTGAGTATTTGAAGGATGTTGAAAAAGATTATATAAACCGGGTTGGACGTTTGCTTGATGAGTACAGGGACGAAGCCGGTAAGCTGCAGGAAGAAAAAGGATCGCTGTCGCGAAGAAAATCGCAGGTCAGTGCAGAGCTTGAGCGTACCGTCGAAAAGTATAACAGCCTGAAAGAAAAAAACGAGCAGCTGCAACAGCAAATAGAAAAAGCATCATTGCTTACAATATCAGAACTTAAACTTGAAGCCATCAATGTCAGGGGGCGTGAGGAAGAACCAACCAAAAGGGCAAGGAGTGCCGATAAAATACGCGTCTGCTTCGCAGTCAATGAAAACCACGTCGCCAAACCGGGATACCGCAACTTCTATATAAGATTTATTAACCCCGATAATAATGTGTTAGCCATTTCAGAAGAAAATACTTTTGAATACCGGGGAGAAGATATTCTCTATTCAATCAAAATTCCGGTCGATTACCAAAATGAAAAAGAAGATATGTGCATAGCCTGGGACGAAATTGACAGGTTTCTGACAGGGTATTATAAAGTAACCATACATAGCGAAGGAAGACAACTGGGATATCAAATGATTGAACTCGAATAACAACACTAACAACACTAACAACACTAACAACATTAACAACAATAACAATAAATAACAACTTTCACCGTCTACAGCCATATTCAAATGAAGCGAATAACAACTAAATATATTGGAATAATTTTACTGGCAGGGTTGCTTGTATCATGCCAGCAAACCAGGCATACCTATCTGCCTGTTCCGGCGGAGTATGGGGCAAGGGAATACAGGGACCTGTCAAAAACCCAAAAAATGGAATTTTTAACCACCGAGCTCGGATATACCACTTCAACGGCTTTTAATATTATAACAGGCCAGTACCGAGTGGGAATGACTAAGCAACAGGTAATATACAGTATCGGCAGGCCCGATAAAACCACCATGGCTACCGGTTCATGGGGCTCAGAAAAACTTGAACAGTGGATCTATTATTACGATGACAAAACTCTTTTTTTACACTTTGAAGTTGACCGGCTCGATAACTGGGTAACCAAGTATAAGTAATTTTTTAAACCCGGGGCTTGCCCGCCTTTTATCGAAATGACAGTTGATTGATATATTATTGAAAGTCACGGCTTTGCAATTTATATCTATTTCGGTGTTTTTACCATAACTTGTAAATATATTTTATCGTATATTTGATATACAATTAACCATAAAAAAATTTAAGTAGTTATATGTTAAAAATACTTCATATGATAGTAATACGGTTTTGTTTGATTATCATATTTTTTGCGGTGATGCCGGGGTTGAAGTTTCTTGATACCGGCACCGGGGCATTTTCGCAAGTTGTGCAAAGGCCGGGTACTTCGCTTCGTTCTCTGACTTATATGGAACTGGGTTTTGAAGCCGGGATCATTGCCGGCACATCTCACTCGCTGACCAATATAGGTACGGGAAGACCTTCTTTTTTGGGTACGCACTGGGAAACCACCGACCTTAATGCAGGCGCATTTGCAAGGTACCGGTTCCATCCGAGATGGGCACTGAACTCATCATTTCATTATGCCCGTATCCATTCAGCCGACAGCCTGTCGGGCGAAGGATCGGGAAGGTATAGCCGCGATTTCTACTTCGAAAACCAAATATTTGAGTTAAACCTCACAGGCGAGTACTTTATAGCCTCTTTGTTTCCTGCACACCCGGTTGATGTATACGGCTTCCTGGGGCTTGCATTCTTTTACCATGACCCCGACCTGACAGTACCCGACCCGCCGCCTGCAAACTATACCGAAGAAACATACAGCCACATGCAGGTAGCTGTTCCAATGGGTATGGGTATTATATACAGAATTAACGAGAACTACCGCCTGGGATTCGATGTAGGCCACAGAATTACCTTTACCGACCACCTCGACGGGTTCTCAAGGCCTTACAGCGACGATAACGATGCCTATTTCCTGGGGTCGCTGAGACTGAGCTACTTCTTTACACCACACAGATATATACCTTATTAACAGCATGCCGGTAGAAAAAGGCGCAAAAGTGGTTAAAAACCAAATAAGCCAAAAACAGCAACATCAAAGGGGGAAATCCGAATCATTTTTTGTATCTTTACATTAGAAATTATAAAAATCATATGAACCGCAAAATTTAAACAAGAATACAAATGAAAACCATAACCTTTAAAATAGAAAATGATAATGATTTAAATCTCCTTGTTAAGCTTGCAGATCGTTTAGGAATAAGGGTTGAAAAGAAAGAAAAAACAAATAAAAAGGAGAAAAAGTGGAATTATTTGGGTGCTATAAACCTTGAAGGAAAAATGGATAAAAAAAATATAAGGGACTTTGCAATTCAACCCAAAGCCCAAACATAATTCAATAAAATGGAATTTGATTATTCAAAACATGCAACCGAACAATTGAAATTAAGGGGGATTGATTTTAATATAGTTAAATCTGTTATCACTAAACCGGATAAAATCATAACTGATAATCAATGCAAACACATATATCAAAAAGTATTAAAAACCGGAAATAAAAATTATTTATATCGTATTTTTGTTAATGTTTGTGACAAACCACCATTAATAATTACAGGCTATAGAACATCAAAACTAAAAAAATATTAAACCCTCATTCACAAAACGTTCACAAACGATGATGAATAAAACATGAGGCTTTTATGGTCTAAGAACTAAAAACATTAATTTTATCTATTATACTTTATTAGAAGTCAAAACTTTAAATACTTTTTTTTACAAATGAAACCCTCATTAACCAATAGTTAACAAAAGATAATGAATATTACATGAGGGTTCCATCGGAATAGAACTAATAAAGTACAAACATGTAAGGGTGTAAATCATTATTAATCAATTTAATAACCATAAATTATTCAGATGAAAATAAAATATGATAAGCAACAGGATATAATTTATTTTAAGTTCCTGGAAAGCCAGGTAGTAGAAAGTGATGAACAAAAACCGGGAATTATAATGGATTATGATAAAGAAGATAATATAGTTGGAATTGAAGTCCTTGAAGCATCTAAAAAAATGGGAAAACCTGGCAGTGTGTCGTATGAAGTTGCCTAAAGTTATGAGCATACAGTAAAAAACTTTATTATATTATAAAACTAAGGTTAAGATTAAGGCTAAGGCAGAGGACATACAGTAACTACTCTCAACCTCCATCTCAATAACAAATAGAACGCGGATTTACCCTGTGGAATAAGTCCTAATATTTTTGAAAAAATTCTACAAAAAAACTATTCCACAGGGTAAATACGGATGAGCTCCTCAAAGATCCGTGTTGCTGCGCCGGCGGTATCAGTTCACCCTGTGAAACCCTCATTAACTAATCGTTCACAAAAGATAATGAATAAAACATGAGGGCTCCATCGGCTAAGAACTGAGAGAACTAATAGAACTAAGGGGCTGAGAGATGAAGATGTTTAAGATAAGTTGAATGGTTGAGTGAAGGAATTAAAAACGACTATGCAATTAAAGATCAGGTTAACAGATCATCAGGCAGCATAATGGATAATATTGCAGAAGGCTTCGGACGTACAGGTACTAAAGAGTTTACCCCGTGAAATAAAATCACAGATTTTAATGCAAAGCATTATTTCACGGGGTGAATTAACTTTCTGAGCGTTGCTAAAGGCAGTTCCGAAGAAGCCCGGTCGCAACTTC
>PUKZ01000075.1 GCA_003550725.1 Bacteroidales bacterium
ATTTTTATTTGTATCTTTCATCTCGGAAGTGAGTTTAAAGTGTTTTGTTTATTTTGTTTAATGCCTTAAAGATAAGCATTTTAGCTCACTTCCGTTATTTTTTATTTTAGATTTTTAGGTTGTTTATAATTAATCTCTGTTGTATCAAATAATATTTTAGCTTCTTTATTTATATGTGAAACTTCTACCATTTTTATTCCTTTATGCTCCTTTAAAAAATCCTCCAGTCGCTCTGCAGTTTTATAATCATCTATATTTTCAATTATAAAAGTAGCATCAATAATGTTTTCAGGGTATATTAAAACTTCTTCCTTATTTTCTTTTTTATTGGTATATTCTTCCAGTTTTTCAAAGAAAAAAGGAAGTATTAATAACATTAATATTAATAAAGTAATTATTCCAAGCAGAATAACAGGATTTATTAATCCGGGCATTCTTCGCCTGTCATGCCTTTTTGTTTTTCGGCGCATGCCTCTTATCTGATTATACCACAAAAATGTAAGCAGCAAAACTAAAAGTACAATTAATAGAGGCCATAAAGAGACTACTCTTTCGAAAAAGCCAACGTAATAAATATTGTATACCATGGTTAAAATCTTTATATGGTTAGTATTTGTTAATAATTAAATTTTAAAACAAACAATATACATAATTCAATATATGCTTTAATTAAACATAAATTATTTAATGTTTGAAATTAAAAAAAATATACTACAATACATATTTGCCTTCAAATTAATTTTTTGTAATTAAATGGTAATGAATTATATTACAACTGATTTTTGCAGCTTATATTGATTTTTATATTTTTATTTATTGTAATGTTCTAATTTCAAAATATTTAAATTTTGGTGAATAAAAGCTATAAAAAGAATTTATTAATTTGTTGTATTGTTTTAAAAAATATTGTAATTTTGCACCTTTGAAAATCAATATAAGTTTATAGAAATGGCAAAGAAAACAAAAGAAGCAAGAGTACAAGTAATTTTGGAATGTACCGAACAAAAGAAAAGTGGATTGCCCGGGGTTTCAAGGTACATTACAAAAAAGAACAAAAAAAATACTCCAGACAGGCTTGAACTAAAAAAATATAATCCTATATTAAGGAAAATGACTATTCACCGAGAAACTAAATAAAATATTATAAGTTATGGCAAAGAAAGTTGTTGCAACATTAAAAACCGATACCGGCAAAGGATTTGCTAAGGTTATTAAAACAAAGAAGTCAAAGAAAACTGGTGCATACACTTTTAAAGAAGACATAGTTGCATCAGATAGAGTAAAAGAATTCTTTTCAGCAAAGTAAAAAACAGGCTTTTTCAATTTTTAATATAATTGCCTTACACATAACCCGGTATATTCCGGGTTTTTTTATACACTATTTATATTAATCAGGATTTATAATTGATAATCTTGATTTTAACTATATCTGTTAAGAATAAGCATAATTTTAAATTATAATCACATGGGAGTATTCAATGTATTTTCAAAAAATAAGGAAGAAAAGCTTGAACAGGGGCTTTCAAAAACACGTAGCAATTTCTTTTCTAAGCTTTCAAAAGTAATTGCAGGAAAGTCAAAAGTTGATAGTAATATTCTTGATGATTTGGAAGAAGTATTAATTAGCTCTGATGTAGGTGTAAATACTACATTGAAAATAATTGAAAGAATTGAAAATCGTGTAGCTAGGGATAAATTTTTGAATACCAATGAGCTTAATCAAATTTTAAAAGATGAAATAATTGAACTATTAGTTGAAAATGATAATAATCAGTTTGATGACACAGATATTGAAAATAGCAGGGAGCCTTATGTTATAATGGTAGTTGGGGTAAACGGTGTTGGTAAAACAACAACCATCGGTAAGCTGGCACATAAATTTAAATCTGCTGGGAAAAAAGTTGTTCTTGGAGCTGCAGATACTTTTCGTGCTGCTGCTGTTGATCAATTGACTATATGGTCAGAAAGAGCTGGTGTGCCACTTATCAATAAAGGAATGAATACCGACCCTGCTGCCGTTACTTATGAAACACTTGAATATGCTGTCAAAAATAGTGCCGATATTGTTATTATTGATACTGCCGGGAGATTACACAACAAAACAAATCTTATGAATGAGTTGGCAAAGATTAAAAGAGTTATGAAAAAAGTAGTTGCCTCGGCACCACAAGAAATTTTACTCATACTTGACGGATCTACAGGACAAAATGCCTTTGAACAAGCCAAACAATTTACGCAAGCCACAGAAGTAAATGCATTGGCAATTACAAAACTTGACGGAACAGCTAAAGGTGGTGTAGTGATAGGTATTTCTGACCAGTTTAATGTTCCTGTAAAATATATTGGTGTGGGTGAAAAAATTGATGACTTGCAAATTTTTGACAGGGCCTCTTTTGTGGAAAAACTATTCCAGCAATGATTTAGAAAGTTGCTTAACTTTTTTTTGCCGGTAAACCCTCTAATTATTTTAAATAATAAGATCTTAACCTACTCTGACAAAATGCCAAAATCTATAAATTTTATTACCCTGGGTTGTTCAAAAAATCTCGTTGATTCTGAAAAGATAATGGGGAATCTTAATCAGAATAAATATAGCGTAACCCATGAATCTGATGAACATGCAAGCATTGTAATCATTAATACCTGTGGATTTATTAATGATGCTAAAGATGAGTCTGTAGAAACAATATTACATTACGTAGATGCCAAAAATAATGGAAAAATTAAAGAATTAATTGTATTTGGATGCTTATCACAACGTTACCCTGAAGAACTTAAAAAAGAAATACCTGAAGTTGATTCTTGGTTTGGTGTTAATAACAGTAATGAATTGGTAGATTACCTAAATAAAGCCGGCACATATTTGCAGGAATCCCGGCGTATTTTGTCAACACCCAAGCATTATGCTTATTTAAAGATCGCAGAAGGATGTGACAGGACATGTTCGTTTTGTGCCATTCCGATTATCAGGGGGAAATATAGATCAAGAAGTATTAACAGTCTTGCAGAAGAGGCTAAAGTTCTTGCTGAAAAGGGTGTGAAAGAACTTATCCTTATTGCACAGGATATTAGTTACTATGGGATGGATATTGGTAAAAAAAGTTTGTTGCCGGAACTATTAGATGAACTTGTAAAAATAGAAGGCATAGAATGGATACGACTAAATTATGCCTATCCTTTAAACTTTTCAAACACTCTTCTCACAAATATATCAAAACACGATAAGATTTGCAAATATCTTGATGTTCCTCTACAGCATATTAATAGTAATATACTGAGATCTATGAAAAGAGGAATCGACAAAGCCGGAACTATTGAATTTATTAATCGATTAAGAGATAAATTGCCTGGTATAGTTTTGCGTACCACTCTTATGACAGGTTATCCGGGTGAAACGGAAAACGACTTTTATGAATTGCTTGATTTTGTAAAGCAAACACGTTTTGAGCGGCTTGGTGTATTTACGTATTCGCCCGAAGAGGGTACTGAAGCTTATAATATCGAAGATAATATTGACCAGCGATTAAAACAACAACGAGCTGATATCTTAATGTATGAACAACAAAAAATCTCATTGGATATTAATCAACAAAAAGTCGGCAAAATATTTAAAGTAATAACTGACAGGCGTGAAGATAAATATATAATAGGAAGGACAGAATTCGATGCTCCGGAAGTTGATAATGAAGTTATAATCAGTGATACCGCTAAGGAATTAAAGCAAGGTATGTTTTACAATGTACATATTGAAGATGCCACGGAATTCGAAATTTACGGCTCAGTGGTTTAAATAATTACTTTTTTGGATATTCGGCTATTTCCAGATCTTTAATGTTTGAACCTTCCACTGCTAAACGAATAAAAGTAATTTTGTTATGAATACCTTGTTTGCCTCCAGCGCCAGGGTTTATATGCAACAAGTCATTTTTATTATCATACATGACTTTTAAAATATGTGAGTGACCACAAACAAACAAATCTGGCTTATAATTTTCAATAAGCGATTTAACCCCAGGTTCATAATTCCCGGGATAACCACCAATATGTATCAATAATACTTTAATGCTTTCGCAATTAAAAATTAAATATTCAGGAAAGTAAGAGCGCACTGCATTATCATCTATATTACCATAAACACCCCTTAATGGCTTCACAAGCTCAAGTTTTTTAATAATATCCAATGAACCAAAATCTCCACAATGCCAAATTTCATTGCATTGAGAAAAAAAATTGGGAATTTCCGGGTGAAAATAACTATGTGTGTCTGAAAGAATTCCTATTTTTTGCAATATAATATTGTAAAGATTTAAATTTTTATTGGTAAAATTAAAAAATCTTTATTTTATAACAATCGCTAATATGATTTATTTCTGTTTTACTTGTTAGGCTTTACAGCTTTCTAATTACTTTACCGCCAATATAATTATTAAGATAAGTAAACAAAAAAGTGTATTTTTGTAATTTATCAAATATGTTAATGTTTTAACTGATAAATTAGGTATAAAATATTATGTTAGAAAAGATCACAAAAGTAAATATTGAAGAACAGATGAAGGCGGCATACATAGATTATGCTATGTCGGTAATTGTTTCACGTGCTTTGCCCGATGTCAGAGATGGTTTGAAACCTGTGCATCGCAGAGTACTTTTTGGTATGTATGATCTTGGTATTTTTTCCAACCGAGCTTATAAAAAATCAGCAAGGATAGTAGGGGAAGTTCTGGGTAAATATCATCCACATGGCGATAGTTCTGTTTACGATGCAATGGTACGAATGGCTCAAAGTTGGTCATTAAGATATCCATTAGTTGACGGACAGGGTAATTTTGGCAGTATTGACGGTGACAGTCCTGCTGCAATGAGATATACTGAAGCCAGGCTTTTGAAAATAGCTGAAGAATTATTAACAGATATTGATAAAGAAACCGTTGATTTTGAATTAAATTTTGATGATACAATAAAAGAACCTACCGTTCTGCCTGCAAAAATACCTAATCTTTTGGTTAATGGCTCTTCAGGAATTGCTGTGGGAATGGCGACAAATATGCCTCCACATAATCTTGGCGAAGTAATTGATGGAATTATTGCATATATAGATAATAATGATATCACTATTGATGGTCTTATGAAGTATATTAAGGGACCTGATTTTCCCACAGGGGGATTGATATATGGCCATGAAGGAGTAAAAAGCGCTTACCATACAGGAAAAGGCCGTATAATATTAAGAGGTGAAACTAATCTGGAAACGCTTAGTAATGGCAAAGAGGCAATAATTGCAACATCAATACCCTACCAGGTGAATAAATCAGAAATGATCAAAAAAACAGCCGACCTGGTCAATGATAAAAAAATTGATGGCATTACCGATATTAGTGATGAATCAGACCGCACGGGAATGCGAATAGTTTACGAACTAAGAAAAGATGCTGTTCCAAATGTAGTGCTTAATTTATTATACCAACATACTGCATTACAAACCTCATTTAGCGTTAATAATATTGCATTGGTAAATGGTAAACCAATGTTACTGAATTTAAAAGACTTAATTAAATATTATGTTGATCACAGACATGAGGTTGTTATCAGAAGGACAGAATATCTTTTGCGCGAAGCCGAAAAACGAGCACATATACTTGAGGGGCTGCTTATTGCCCTCGATAATCTTGATGAAGTTATAGAACTAATAAAAAAATCACAAACCCCCGACGAAGCTAAAACAGGGCTTGTTAATAGCTTTAAACTCACAGAAGTTCAGGCAAAAGCTATTCTTGAAATGCGCCTGCAAAGATTAACCGGTCTTGAAAGAGAAAAAATAAAAGAAGAATATAGTGAGATCCGAAAAAAAATAGATTACTACAGATCCATACTGGAAAACATAGATCAACGTATGGAACTTATCAAAGAAGAACTGATTGAAGTAAAAAATAAGTATGGAGATAAACCAAAATCAGAAATCGAATATCGGGCAGGAAACTTTAAAATAGAAGATGTAATTGCCGATGACTACATGGTTATAAAAATTTCGCATATGGGGTATATAAAACGAACCCCACTTGCAGAATATAGAACCCAGGGTAGGGGAGGAAAGGGATCAAAAGGTTATGTTACCCGCCAGGATGACTTTGTAGAACATTTGTTTATGGCAACCAATCATAATTATTTGTTGTTTTTTACTGAAAAAGGTAAATGTTTTTGGATTAGAGTATTTGAATTGCCTGAAGGCACTAAATCATCAAAAGGCCGGGCTATTCAGAATCTTATTAATATTCCGCCGGATGATAGAATCAAAGCATTTGTAAATGTAAAAGATTTAACCGATAAGGATTATATTAATAATAACTATATTACTTTATGCACTAAAAAAGGTTTAATTAAAAAAACTCCTCTATTGGCTTATTCACGCCCCAGGGCTAATGGAATTAATGCAATTACTGTCAGACCAGGCGATGAATTAATAGAAGCTTGCCTTACTAACGGAGAAAATGAAATATTACTCGCAATAAGCAGTGGTAAAGCAATACGTTTTAAGGAAAACAAAGTACGTTCTATGGGTAGAAATGCAGCAGGTGTCAGAGGAATAAGTTTAAGCAAAGACAATGATGAAGTAGTTGGAATGGTTTGTATTAAAGAAGCAAGTGGAAGTATACTCGTTGTTTCAGAAAAAGGGTATGGAAAAACATCGGCTGTCGATAGCTATAGAATTACCAACAGAGGTGGCAAAGGTGTAAAAACCATGAATATAACTAATAAGACAGGAGCCTTGATTGCTATAATGCATGTAAAAGGAAGTGAAGATTTGATGATAATAAATAAAAACGGTATTACTATCAGACTCTCCATTTCAGAACTCCGTCAAGTAGGAAGAGCAACGCAGGGTGTAAAGCTTATTAACCTGAAAAAAGATGATAAAATCGCAGCTGTTGCAAAAATAAGGGAAGAAGCAATAAATTGTGACGAAAAACAAAAAAAACCGGAAAAAGAATCAAATGATACTGCTAATTAATAGCAATAAAAAAGTTAAACTTAAAATTTTAAAAAAACATATAATTTAAATCGTTATCTAAAAGCAGAATTTAATAATTCATAAAAATTGCAATTAATTGATTAATAATGTATTTAATATAATATTTTATTATAAATTTGTATTTTAAATTAATAAAGTATAATAATAAAAAAAATTAAACTGATGAAGAACTATTTAATTTTATTAACTTTAGGTGTGTTGTTAGTTGCTTGTGCTACCCCGAAAAGGGAAATAACCAGGCAGATTGAAGATCAGAAATTTAAAGAAGCTCAGGCAAAACTTGATTCTTTATTCAAACAGGAAAGCGGTGAGGAAAACCCTGAACTGTGGCTATTACAAGCCGATTTATATATGCACTATTTTGATTATGCTTTTCAGGTGCCTGAACAGGAAGGCGTTATAGATCCGCAAGTAGATGATCCCGACGTACTTTTAGCGGAGCCTGAAGCCCCTCCAGAACCTGACTTGAAAATCGACAACCCGCTTATCAAGGCTTATGAAGCTATTAATAAAGCAGAAGAATTAGATGATGCTAATATACACTTACTTGAAATTCAACAAAAAAGACTTATTTTATCAGAACAAGTCTTTACACATGGTTTAATACATTACGAGGATGAAGAGTTTGCTGAAGCCAGCGAAAAATTTTATACATCTTTTGCGATCAGCAGAGATCTGGAGGCAAAAGATACCATGACTCTTTTCAATGCTGCAATCGCTGCTGAACTGGGACAAGCAACACAGGATGCGCGAAAATATTATTCAGAACTTGTAGAACTCGAACATGATGACCCTTATATATACGCAGGCCTTTCAAATACGTATAACCTGGAGAGAGACGAATTGTTATTCGATATTGAAAAATATGATGCTTATATTAAAGCTTATAAAAAAAGTGAAAAAGTAGATTCATTATTTGAAGAAAGTGAAACAGAAAGTGATTTGATACAATTATTAGCCAGGGAATTAGATACTTATACCGATATCGCCGAACATATTATTAAAGATGAGCCGCATAAGTTTGACAGGGAAGAATTTGAAAAAACACAAAGTAAATACGATGAGTTGGTTAGTAAAAGAGATGAACTTGAAGATAAATCTCTTAAATATATTAAAAAAGGAAGGGAAAAGTATCCCGAAGATATTGATTTAATATTTAACGAAGCTAATTTTTATTTGTTAACCGGCAGGACAGAAGAAGCCAGGGATATATTGGAACATGCTATAGAACAAGACCCTGATAATGCTGCTCTGCAATTTGCTTTCGGAGCAAATTATGAGCAGATGGCAGAAGATGAGCGCCTGTCTGAAGAAGAACGACAGATGGCTTTCGAAAACGCTATCGAAGCATATGAAACAGCTATAGAATTGGATGATCAATATATTGATGCTTATTATAACCTTGGTGCATTATATTTTAATGAAGGTATTAGAATATTAGAGCAGGCAGATGCTGAGCTACGTGAAACACAAGATTTTGATCAGTTCAGAAAAGCCGAAGAGGAAATTGAGGAAATGTGGCTGAAATCCCAACCATATATGGAAGAGGCTATGGAGCTAATTGAACCCGGACATGAAATGTATCAAGCTGTCGTAACTTCACTTTATCATTTGTATGTGAGAACAGATCAAGATGAAAAGCAACAGGAACTTGAGGAAGATAATCCGGAAATATTTAAGCAAAGATAATATAATATACAGATTAATGTCATAATAGAAAAGCCGGATAAGAAATTATCCGGCTTTTTTATTATTGTTACCTAAAAACTTTATAGCGTTCAATTGATTTACTTTAAATATTTTATAAACATCAAACAAGAGAGGATATCAATAGCAGTAAATTATATATGCTTTATGAAAACAGAAGTAAGGAACCATATCAATGTATATTTATTATCAATTTAACATAATATTAATTATAAGACAATTTTAATTACATAAATAGTCCTGCGAACACGTGAGTTTAGATATTCAGGTTTAAATATTTTATTATACCATGATTGTTGAAAATTATATCTTTGTTTATATAAAATTTAAAAATTGTAAAGCATATGGCTTATCAAGTGTCCGGTAATATTGTAGATGTGTTTAAACGTGAAATATATTCAGGAATCATTACTATACAAAATGGAAAAATAACCAAAATTGATAGAAATAATAGCAAATATGACAATTATATTTTACCCGGTTTAATAGATTCTCATGTGCATGTTGAAAGCTCGATGCTTGTTCCATCAGAGTTTGCAAGGGTTGCTGTAATTCACGGCACGGTGGCTTCGATAAGCGATCCACATGAGATAGCCAATGTTTTGGGTCTTGATGGAGTTAGGTTTATGATTGATAATGGAAAAAAAGTACCTTTTAAATTTTTTTTCGGTGCTCCATCATGTGTTCCGGCTACAGATTTTGAAACTGCAGGAGCTGTTATTAACATTGATGATGTAAATGAAATGCTATCCTGGAAAGATATATATTATCTTTCTGAGATGATGAACTTCCCTGGAGTAATAAATGAAAGTCCTAATGTATTAGATAAACTTAAAGCTGCAAAGAAGCATAAAAAAAATATTGACGGCCATGCTCCTGGTTTAACCGGCAATGATGCAAAAAAATATTTTAACAAAGGTATAACTACAGACCATGAGTGTACTACCTTGAATGAAGCAATGGAAAAAGCTTCAATGGGTGTGAAAATATTAATACGAAAAGGTAGTGCTGCACATAATTTTGACAATTTACTGCCGGTTATTAAGTCATACCCTGAACAAGTGATGTTTTGTTCTGACGACAAACATCCTGATGAATTGATCAAAAATCATATAAACCAAATGGTTGTTAAGGCATTAAAAGATGGATACAATTTTTTTGATGTTATAAGTGCGGCTACTTTAAATCCTTGCAAACATTATAATTTACCTGTTGGCATGTTGCAAGTTGGCGACTATGCTGATTTTATTATAGTTGACTCACCTTTTGAAATGAACATTCTACAGACATACATCAATGGCATTAAAGTATCAGAAAACAAAAAATCGCTTATACCATCAGTTGAAGTTAACCCGATTAATAAACTAAAAGCTAATCATATAACACCAGAAAACATCATTGTTAATGCCAAAAGTAGCCTTATAAATGTAATTGATGTTATAGATGGTGAATTATATACAAAGAAAAAAATTGTAGATGCCACAATTCAAAATAACATAGTTGTATGTGATACTGAAAGGGATATTTTAAAAATAGTTGTGATTAATCGTTATGAAAAGTCAAATCCGGCTGTTGGCTTTGTTCATAATTTTGGACTAAAATATGGTGCTGTAGCTTCAACTGTTGCTCATGACAGTCATAATATTATTTCTGTCGGAACTAATGATGAAAATATATGCTTGGCTGTCAATTATTTAATTGATATCAATGGAGGTATTACTTTAACTGATAAAATAAAAAATTATGCTTTACCTTTGCCTGTTGCAGGGTTAATGTCAACCAAAACTGCTGATATAGTTGCTGAAAGATATAAACTGCTGGATAAAAAGGCTAAAGCATTAGGAAGTAAGCTTAGTGCTCCATTTATGACCCTCTCCTTTTTGGCTTTATTAGTCATTCCTGAGTTGAAAATTAGTGATAAAGGTTTATTTGACGTCAACAAATTTAAGCTTATCTCTTTATTTGCAGATTGAATATCAATTAATTATTATGGTTAATACTTAATTTTTTAGCAAATAAAGTGCTTTATTTATGATAAGATTTATATAATGGTTGCTATAGCCTGGTGTTTAACATTATTTAACCAATTAAAAGTATTTATATATCCAATATGCGCATAAATTTGCAACAAAAATGAATCCTCATTAACCAATAATAGTAACGGGTAAAGAGTGATCACGACTTTTTTGGATTACCTGTCACTACAAAATTTTAAATACATTTTTTTAAAATGAAAATCATTAAACCATGGAAATTAAGGAACTGAACGAAAAGATTCATTTAGAGAGTTCATTTGTTGATTGTTTGATCAATGAAATGAAAAAAGTTATTGTTGGGCAACATACAATGATAGAGAGGTTGCTTATAGGAATGCTGGCAGACGGGCATGTTTTGCTGGAGGGTGTTCCGGGGCTTGCTAAAACATTAGCTGTTAAATCACTGGCAAATTCAATAAAAGAAAAATTCAGCCGTATTCAGTTTACTCCAGATCTTTTACCTGCCGATCTGATTGGGACAATGGTGTATAGTCAAAAATCAGAAGAGTTCAGAGTAAGTAAAGGGCCTGTTTTCGCCAATTTTTTATTAGCCGATGAAATAAACAGGGCACCTGCCAAAGTTCAAAGCGCCCTGCTCGAAGCAATGCAGGAAAGGCAGGTGACTATAGGTGACCAAACATATACACTTGATGAACCTTTTTTGGTTTTGGCTACAGAGAACCCTCTTGAACAAGAAGGCACCTATCCCCTGCCTGAGGCACAGATCGACAGATTCATGCTTAAAATAATTATAAACTATCCTGACCGAAATGAGGAAAAAGAAATTATGCGTCAGAATATTTCTGGCAATTTTCCGGTGACAAAACCCGTAATTAGCCCTGATGACATTATAAAAGCACGTAAAGTCGTCAGAAATGTTTATATAGATGAGAAAATAGAGAATTATATAACTGATATTGTTTTTTCATCCCGGCAGCCTGCTGATTACAAGCTAAAAGATCTTGAGCCTCTTATCAGCTATGGAGGCTCACCCAGGGCCAGTATATATCTGGCTTTGACATCTAAAGCTTTGGCATTTATTAAACGAAGAGGATATGTAATACCTGAAGATGTGAGAGCCGTATGCCATGATGTTTTAAGACACCGTATAGGTTTAACTTATGAGGCTGAAGCTGAAAATATTACTACTGAAAATATTATCAGTGAAATATTGAATAGTGTTGAAGTGCCTTAATGAAAATAATTATGAGTAAAAAATACTCGCTTTAAGTATTGAGTCATAAATAGAAATGGAAACAACAGAGCTGTTAAAAAAAGTTAGAAAAATAGAGATCAAGACAAAGGGTTTGTCAAATCAAATATTCTCCGGTTATTATCATAGTGCATTCAAGGGCCGGGGAATGGCTTTTACCGAAGTGAGGGAATACCGTTATGGCGATGATATCAGAAACATCGATTGGAACGTAACAGCCAGGTTCAACCATCCTTATGTAAAAGTGTTTGAAGAGGAAAGAGAGATGAGTGTAGTGCTGTTAATTGATGTAAGTGGCTCTAATGATTTTGGAACTTTCAACCGGTTTAAAAAAAATATAATTACTGAAATTGCTGCAGTATTATCATTTTCAGCTATACAAAACAATGATAAGGTAGGCGTTATCTTTTTTAGTGATATAATAGAAAAGTTTATTCCACCAAAAAAAGGAATAACTCATATTTTAATGATAATAAGAGAACTTTTGAATTTTGAGCCCAAACAAAAGGCGACAGATATATCCCTGGCATTAAAGTTTCTTAGAAATGGTATAAAAAAACGCTCTATAGCATTTCTTATGTCTGATTTTAATGATAAAGGATTTGATAATGCATTTAAAATCGCCGGTAAAAAGCATGACCTTGTATGTCTCCGAATTTATGATCAGCGTGAAAAAAACCTTCCCCCTGTTGGTTTAATTAAACTCAGAGATGCTGAATCGGGAAAAATTATATGGATTGATACATTAAGTAAAACTGTACGTGAAAATTTCAGGCAGAAAGCATTAAATCATGATAAATATCTTAAAACTTTGTTTTCTAAAGCAGGAATTGATGCTATTGATATAACATCTGAACATGATTATGTTCCGCCACTGCGAAAATTGTTTAAAATGAGAAGCAGAAGGAAGTAAAATTATATTTAATTTAACCACAGAGTTACACAAAGTGTTATGCGTTATGCACAGAGCTACACATAAAAATACAAAATATTTCATACTATTTGCTTGGCTAATAGTTCTGATAAACAGCACTTACAGTCAAAAAGCTGAAGTATTACTTGAGCCTGCATCAATACTTATCGGTGAGCATGTAGAGATGACTTTGCAAGTAGAAGCACCCGCAGAAGCACATATTCAATTCCCTGTATTTTCCGATACAATACATAATAAAATCGAAATATTACAATACGGAACAATTGACACCGCTTATTCTGATGACGGTTATTCAAGGTTTTTCACCCAAAAATACACTATTACATCCTTTGAAGATGGATACTATCCGATTGAACCAATAGAGTTTAAGAGCATAAGTGATAATGACACGTTGATTTTCAGCTCTCAAGCCAAATTGCTTTCAGTCGAAACCGTTAAACTCGATCCTGAGGCGGGGCTAAAAGACATAAAGCCTATAATACATATCCCCCGATCTTTTTCTGAAATGCTTCCATATATTTTGCTTGCATTAGTATTAATTATTATTGTTTTGTTACTACTATACTACCTTAGGCAAAGAAAGAAGAAACCTGAATCATTATCTTTATGGGAAAGTCCTGATATACCTGCTTATGCAGCTGCTTTAAGCAAACTTGAAGCTTTGCGGAAAAGTAAATATCTTAACGAAGAAAAATTTAAGCCTTTTCATAGCGAATTGACTGATATTTTAAGAAGATATTTCGAAAAACGCTTCGAAATTGATGCTCCGGAGATGACATCTGATGAGATATTATTGGCTACCAAAAAATTACTTACTGAAGATGATCATACTAAACTAAAAGATATTCTCGTTTTATCAGACCTGGTTAAATTTGCAAAACACAAACCCCTGATTAGCGAAAGTGAGAAAAAAATAAAATATGCTTTTGAGATTGTTAAAAATACAATACCAGTAGCTGATAGAAAAAATACAAACAATAAATAAAAATAATAATTGATAATATTTTTTTTAACTCTTATTTTGATTTGTCAATTTTATAATAGTTACCATGTTTAGTGATATTACATTTGAATATCAGCATTTATTAAACCTGTTATTTTTAATACCTTTATTGATATTATGGTATATTTGGAGGAATAAAGAACTTAGCACAGATATCCGGTTTTCTGATATTTCTTTTTTTGAAGGTTATCGTAAGACCTTACGTCAACATTTACGTCATCTTCCATTTATTTTGCGAATAGTTGTGTTTTTATTACTTATATTAGCTTTGGCCAGGCCTCAGTCAACCAGCAGAACTCACGACGTAGAGCTTGAGGGTATTGATATAATGATTGCACTTGACATTTCGGGTTCCATGCTTGCAGAGGATTTTAAGCCTAATCGCATGGAGGCTGCAAAGAAAACGGCATTAGAGTTTATTGATATGAGACCAAATGACCGCATTGGGGTAACGGTATTTAGCGGGCAAAGTTTTACATTATGCCCTCTTACTACCGACCATAGTTTGGTAAAAGAGCTTACCCGGACTGTTTACACCGGCATGGTTGAGGATGGAACAGCAATCGGTGATGGACTTGCTAATGCTGTAAATCGATTAAGAGAAAGCCAGTCCATAAGCAAAGTAATAATATTGCTTACAGATGGCATTAATAATACAGGAATGATCGATCCGCTTACCGCTGCAGAAATAGCTGCTATGCTAGATATACGTGTTTATACAATAGGCGTGGGCAGTGACGGGAAAGTCCCCTACCCTTTTGAAACACCCTATGGTGTGCAGTATAGAAATGTAGAAATTCCTGTTGATCAGGATTTACTTGAAAAAATTGCAGAAATGACCGGCGGAAAATATTTTTGGGCAAATAAACCGCATAAGCTCGAAGCAGTATATGAAGAAATTGATCAGCTTGAAAGAACCAAAATAGATGTAAAAGAATATAAAAGAAAAACTGATGAATTTTACGGCTTTGTCATGTTTGCTATTATATTGTTTGCTGTTGAGGCATTTTTAAGATACACAGTTCTCAAATCATTACCATAATTATTTTGCCGGCTAAAAAATAATTAAAATATTATTTTAATAAATTAAAATAAATAAGTTTTACAGAGATGTTAACTTTTGATAATCCACAATATTTCAGGCTTTTTTGGATATTACCTGTACTCTTTATTCTTTTTATTATTAACAGATATCTGATCAGGCGAAATAGGAATAAATTTGCCAGCTCACAGCTAGTAATGAATCTTATGCCATTGTTTTCTAGCTATAGGCCATGGATAAAACACATCATGTTTTTATTGATTTTTTCATTTTTAATAATTGCTTTGGCAAACCCCAAGGTTGGTAGCCGCATGGAAGAAATTACACGTGAAGGTATTGAGATAGTTGTTGCTTTAGATGTTAGCAGAAGTATGCTTGCAGAAGATATAAGACCAAACCGTCTTGAACGGGCTAAAATGGCTGTTTCACGGCTTATAGGTAAAACTGAAAATGACAGGATCGGAATAGTTGCTTTTGCAGGAACTGCTGTTACACAAGTTCCTCTTACAACTGACAAAACCGCAGCAAAAATGATTTTACGTACTGTTAACACTGAAACCGTTAGTGTACAGGGTACTGCTATAGGTTCGGCAATAGATCGTGCAATCCATGCATTTAGTGATAGTGAGGATGGTTCAAAAGTTATTATTGTTGTTTCTGATGGGGAGAATCATTTAGACTGCCCTGTATCAGCAGCAGAAAAAGCTGCAAAAAAAGGAATTAATGTAAACACAATTGGGGTTGGTACCTCCGAAGGTGCACCTATACCAATCTATGAAAATAATGAATTAACAGGATATTTAAGAGATAGCCATGGAAATACGGTAATCTCAAAGTATGATGAAAAAACATTGAGAGAAATAGCTGCAACTGCTAACGGTATTTTTGTTAAAGGAACAGGAGCTGATCTGGGCCTTGATGAAATAAAGGAACATATAGACGAAATGGAAAAAGAAATGTATGAAAAGAAAATTTTTGCCGAATATGAAACCAGATACCATTATTTTGTTGCTCTGGCAATATTAATGTTACTATTGGAACTTCTGATATTTGAAAGAAAAAACAAGTATCTTGAAAAATTCAAAATATTTTAGAGTAATAACTAATTTATAAATGATCTTTTTATATGAAACCTGTGAAATAATTATAAAAAACTATTTATCGTTATTTTTTTATAATATTAATCATTAATAAGCAAATATTTAATCCTGCAAAAAACATGTTTAAATTAAAGTCATTTTCGTTTTTACTTATTTTTTTTATGTCATTTTCAGCCTTATCATCACAATCGGTAAAACAACTGATAAGAGAAGGCAATAAAATGTTTGAGCAGGAAAAGTATCCGAATGCTGAAATATATTATAGACGGGCTCTTGAAGAAAATCCCGGTAATTCTAAAGCATTGTATAATCTTTCGAATGCTTTGTATCAACAAGGCAGGTATGATGAAGCTATAAATATTCTTGATGGGCTAACGCAAAAAGATTTTGAAAAAATTGATTTATCTGACGTTTATCACAATCTTGGCAATGCACAACTAGGTGCATATCAAATAAAAAATAGCATAGAATCATATAAAAATGCGTTAAAAATTGATCCTGATGACCATGATACAAGATATAATTTGGCTTATGCAATGAATCTTCTTGATGAACAAGAACAACAGCCGCAGGATAAACCGGTTAATGGGGAAGATGAAAAGGAGAGCAAGCAAGAATACGAAAAACCAAAACAAGATAGTGAAGACAAAAAAGACCCCGACAAGGAAAAACAGCAACAAATACTTGAGAAGTTATCACAGGAAGATGCCGAAAGAATACTTGACGCATTAAACCGGCAAGAAGAAAAATTACAGGAAAAGATTCAGCGACAGGAGGAAGAAAAGCATAGAGCTCAACCCGAAAAAGACTGGTAAGAAAATTTGAAACCATCATATACCAAAAGTATACAAAAGTGTATGAGCTTAGTGTTATCAACCTTCCAACTGAAGGGAATAATAGTAAAAGGTTAAAATGTAACGAATAACGGGTAGTTAGTTGTTAGCGATAAATTACATAGAAGTTGATTTGTTTGATTTGTTGTTTAGTAATGAGTTAATTAAGCTAGACTTGTTACTAAATCATTGAAAATAAACATTTAAATTCTTTTTATGCAAATAAATATTTAGATGAAGTACATATTATTTATTTTATTGTTTATATTATCTGTTTCTCTCTATTCAGATAATAAAGTAGAATTTAGGGCATCTACATCACATACATCGGTTGGTATTGGTGAGAGGTTTAGGGTAACTTTTGAAATTAATACAACCCCAACTAGTTTCGATGCACCAGATTTTGAAGGATTCAGAGTTTTATCAGGCCCAATGCAGTCGTCAAGTACTTCCATACAAATAATAAATGGTGAACAAACACGTATCCAAACATATTCTTATTCATATTTCCTTGAACCATTGGAAGAAGGCTCTTTTGAAATTAAACCTGCCAAAGCGCTGGTTGACGGCGAATATTATAATACCAATAAAGTACCTATACAAGTTGTTGAATCAGACGAACCCTCGCCTGCTACTGTTGACACTACTGATCCTTATGATATAAAAACAGAAGATCTAGATGATCTTTTTATCAGAGCTTATGCCAGCAAAAATAATCCATATCAGGGTGAAGAGGTTATAATTACATACAAAATATATACCAGAATACCTGTAACCCGTTATTCAATGGATCGCCTTCCTTCTTTTCAGGGTTTTTGGTCAGAAACTCTTACAGATTATGATGAACCAATGGAGCCTACAACTAAAAATATAGATGGTCAAAGATACAAAGTGGCTGAAATAATACGTGTAGCTGTATTTGCACAAAAAAGCGGAAATCTTATTATAGAACCTCTTCAAGTAGAATGTCTCGTTAGGCGCACCGAAACACGCAGACGAGAAAGTTTATTTGAAGACTTTTTTTCATCACCTTTTGACAGATCGCGAACTGTGCGCGAAACTATCAAATCAAATCCAATAGAGCTTGATGTTAAACCCTTGCCTGTGAAAAATCAACCTTCAACCTTTACAGGGCTTGTTGGTGAATTTCAATTGTCAGCATCACTCGATAGAGATAATATCCAGACCAATGATGCTGTTAATCTAAATATAAAAATATCAGGTAATGGTAATTTAAGAATGGCGGAATTTCCGTCTGTTGATTTTCCATTAAATCTTGATAGTTATTATCCACGTATTAGTGACAATATAAGGACTTCTTCCTCAGGTGTAAGTGGTAGCAGAACTTTTAAATACCTTCTTATACCACGCACAGAAGGGAATTTTGAAATCCCTCCATTAAAGTTTTCTTACTTTGATCCAAAAAACGAAGAATATAAAACTCTTTTAAGCGAAAAATTTGTTTTAACAGCTGAAGGAAAACCCTTATCAACTGCATCTGAAGGAAGAATTAACAGGGAAAATGCCAGGTATATTGATGAAGATATCAGACATATATATATGCATGAAATAAACCTGCAACCTTTAGGAAACATGTTTTTCCGCTCTTTTTTGTTTTATGCTCTTTTTACATTACCTATAGCCATTTTTGCTGTTTTTATGGTGTTATATCAAAATAAAGTAAAAAATAAGAGTAATTCGGCAATAATGCGCACAAAACGAGCAAACAGGGTTGCTAAAAAACGAATGAAGAAAGCCGGAAAACTTTTAAAGCAAAATAAAGAAAATAAGTTTTATGATGAGATATTCAAAACTCTATGGGGCTACGTATCAGATAAAATGAATATACCGATATCGGAACTGAATAAAGATAATGTAAAGGAAAAACTAAATATGAAAAGCGTACCCGTGGATATTACAGATGAGCTTATCAACACCCTTGCCCATTGTGAATATGCAAGGTTTGCCCCCGGAGATAAAGAAAAGAACATGGATGAGGTTTATTTTATGACTCATGATACTATTGTAAAAACAGAAAAGTGGCTCAGTAAAAACAATAAAAATAACCGTACTAAAAAATAAAAGATGTTTAAACAGCAATTTTTTTATATCCAGGTTGTTGCATTATTGCTATTTGTTATCATTCGTTGTGATGCCAAATCTTCACACGAAATAATTGAAAAAGCTAATCAGGCATACATGCAAAGTGAGTATGCTTATGCTGTAGAACTTTATGAGCAAGTCATAGAGAATGGTGAAGAAGCTGCCAAACTATACTACAACCTCGGAAATGCTTATTTTAAGAGTGATAATATTGCAAAAGCCATATTAAATTATGAAAGGGCTAAACAGCTAAAACCCAACGATGATAATATACTTCACAATCTGCAAATTGCCAGAAGTCGTATAGTCGATCGAATAGAACCTGTTCCCAGGCTTTTCTATGAACGTTGGTGGCAAAGTTTAATTACAAAACAATCGGAAAAAGGATGGGCTATAACTTCCATCATATCAATTACAGTACTCTTAGTTGCTTTTACTTTATTTTTATTCAGTTCTCGAAAAGGCTTGAAAAAATCTTTTTTTATTATATCAGTTTTTTTTCTTATTCTAACATCATTTTCCTTGGTTTTTACAAAAAAACAATACAACCAACTTGTTAATCAGGATAAAGCTATAGTTTTTGCACCCCGCTTAACAGCAAAAAGCGCGCCAGGCAGCGCTAGCACTAGTCTTTTTGTTATCCACAGGGGAACAAAAGTAGAAATTATACAAAAAGTAGGTTATTGGTATGAAATAAGGCTGCCAAATGGTAATGTGGGCTGGGTTAAAGAGGATGATGTAAAAATCATATAAAATATTTTCTGCTAAAAATTATGACAGAAACAAATACTACACTGTTATTTTAAACTTTTAATCTTTCATAATTATAACTCTACTGCTGAATTATCATGACTTTTTCCAAGATGTAATATACGTCCAAATTGATTTTTAATAAGTAAAAGCCGGATAGCAACCCGTCAATATCAAATTTTCTTTTTTGAAAACCCGTTTCTTTGATTAGTTTTGTTTTTATAGTTTTTCCCTGTGAATTTATAAGATATATATTTACAGGATCTGAACTATGATTCTTAAATTCAATATAGAGTTTACCATAAGCAGGATTTGGATATACTTTCAGTTCGTTTATTTTCATTTCTGATATACCGGTATCATCCAATTTCATTACCACTGACACCTTCTTATCTGAATCAATTACTTCAACACTCCCTATGGTTTTTAAATAATTTTCGGCAATTATTTTGTAGTTATATTCTCCGGGCTCAATATCCTCAAAAATATAATCACCGGGTTCATTTTCTGTTTGATTTAAAGTAACAACTGCATTGGTTATAGGATCACCAAGTTTGTTTTTTACAATAAAAGTAACTTTATAAGTAGTTAATTCAAAATTTGCAACAAGGTCACGGTCTTTTTTAGCTATGAAAGAATATGTAGCACCGGCGGGTTCTCCACCAACCATCACTACTTCTCCGTTTTCTGTCCATTCAACGAAATGATAACCGGTATTTGGAGTGGCAACAAGTGTAACTTCCTGGCCATGAGGGTAGTCGCCTGCACCTTCAATAATACCATATTCCGGATCATTGGGTTCTGCATTAATAGTATAAATATCAGGGTCGCCCATTATAGTGAAGGATTCATCCATTATCACTTTTGAACTATCATCTTCGGTTACTACTGTAAGTTTCAGATAACAGTTTTCAGATCCGTATTTGGGTACAGTCCATTGGTACCTTCCATTATTGGGAAGACTGTCAGCTAACGGTAACCAGGGTCCCTCTGCTCCGGTTGTAGATATTTCGATATTTACATGAGAATAAACATTATCGGGTACAGCTGAAGTCCACTTTATAAATCGTACTGAGCCGGGATAAAAATTCTCATTGTTTCTGGGGTATAAATTTTTTATCCACAGTTCATCCGGAACGGTATTTTCGGCAAACACATAAAGCTCATTCTGCCGTTCCCACCAGGGAGACCCTTCATAAGAAAGAAGCACTATATCACCATAACCATTTTGATTAAGGTCTCCTCCCACTCTGAAAGCATTTGCATAACCCGGCGTATCATCAGTATGAATTGTTGCATCAGGAGTCCAGTTTCCATGACCATCCCCTAACCAAAGCTGAACAGTACCATACCCAAAAGCGATCAAATCAGTATAGCCGTTGGCATTCATGTCATAAAGCTGAGTCAGCTCAAATGAGCCGGTTGCAGGAAGGTTTCCTGAATAACACACCCAGGTATTGTTAACTTCATCAAACTCATATGCTTTCACACCACCATCGATATTAGTGAATGCTAAGCCGTAGCTGCCATCATCATTAATGTCGCCCACAGATATTCCTTTTCTGGGAGTATGGTCTCCATAAAAAGGTAATCCATCATCATTATTTTCAAAATTTCCAGTTCCATCACCAAAATAAGCAGTTCCCAATGCATGACCTGCAATAAAGTCGAGAAATCCGTTATTGTTAAGATCAGCAAATTGTATCAAATTATCTGAATTGTTTCCCAGCAAACCAAAACTGTTTTCCCAGGTGCCGTCGCCCTGATTCATATAAACATGAAAACCGTCGCAACATCCGAATGCATTGCTGACAATGTCAAGAAACCCGTTGTTATCAACATCTCCAAGGTCAGTACCAAACATACCCCATTCCTGGCCACTGGTAGCTAAACCCTCATCCCAGGGTGTCCAGTTCATTCCCGTTCCGTCACCAAGTGCTGCCTCAAGCAATTGATCTCCAAATCCTGTACCTGAATAAGGATGATGCATGCCATAGGCAATATCCTTTATTCCGTTATTATTGATATCTCCTACTGCAATGCCGCCATAACCAAAACTTCCTTCCATATGTAGACTGAAATTACCTTCTCCGTCGTTAAACCACACCATAACTCCATGCTGGTCAGTGTTTACCCATGGAGATCCATGATCGCCTATAGACAATATATCTACATGACCGTTGTCATTGATGTCAACCATGGCAAAATCTGTCCGCCCGCCTTCAAAGGTAGGCTCATGAAGGCCATTGGTAAGCCTACTGTATGACAAATTGGTTTTTAGGTTATAAGTATCCTGAGCCAATAAATTAAAAGTTATGAAATAGAAAAAAAGAAAGAAATACAAATTTTTATACATTATAGCTTATTTGGATTTGAAAAATATTTAAGGTAGTTATTTACTGTAGTTAAGAACTATAATTTAAAATAAACGCTATATATATTTTTTGAAGACAGTAAATCAAATATTTGGTAAAGTTATAAAATTAAATATCTAATTTTATTAAAAATATAAATTAATAACCAAAATTTTGGATTTAGTTTTTTTTATAAAACTACTTATTTATAAATATTTTTTTATATTTTGCAATATGCTTAAACAGAAAATTTACAGGCTTGTTGAAAAGGGTTCTCATGGCGCCAGGTATAACATGGTGTTTGACTATTTCATAATGGCTCTGATATTATTAAATCTTTTTGCGATAATTGCAGAGAGTTTTTCAGGGTTGTCTGCTGGCTTCGTAAGATTTCTCAAGCTTTTCGAAATAGTATCGGTCATAGTATTCACTATTGAGTATCTTCTCAGGCTTTATGTATCAAGCCTTACTCATCCTGCAAATAATAAACTCAATAGCGCGTTAAAATTCATATTCTCGGGTTATGGATTGATTGATTTATTTGCTATTTTGCCTTTTTACCTGCCGTTTATTATTAAAGCCGATCTGCGGATCTTGAGGGTTTTGAGATTGGCTCGTTTTGTACGAATATTTAAGCTTACCCGCTACAATAAATCTATAAACTTGATATTGGATGTTGTTCGTGAGAAAAGAGCAGAGCTTGGTATTACAATTTTTATTGCATTCCTTACGATTGTTGTTGCTTCAGTAATGATGTATTATGTGGAAGGTGATGTTCAACCTGATGATTTTCCCAACATTCTGGCCTCATTTTGGTGGGCTATAGCAACGCTTACCACTGTGGGTTACGGTGATGTTGTACCCATAACAGTTGCCGGAAAATTTATAAGCGGTATCATTGCGGTATTGGGTATAGGTTTGGTAGCCTTGCCAACCGGTATGATCAGTGCCGGCTTCATGGAAAGAATCAAAAGTGATGCATCAAATGATGAAGAAAACAAAAATAACCAAGACAGCCATTCCGTCAAATGCCCGCATTGTGGTGGGGAGGTTGATAATTAAAATCAAAGACAACAAAATTCCAAAAAATTTATATTTTCGCTATGGTTTTATTGATGTTACCATAAAATATTTTCTAACCAAAAATAACATTTATGGATGAAAGTTTGGATTTGCAAATAGAACCCACAACGGGAACGATCATTACTTTTATCGTCTATATTGTGTTAATATTGGGAATCGGAGCCATATCTACACGTTTTGCATCAAAAGGTATAGCACATTATTTTATTGGCGGCAGGAAAATGAACCGGCTGGTTGTAGCTATGTCGTCGGTTGTATCAGCACGCAGTGCATGGCTGTTGCTGGGCTTTACCGGAATGGCATACTCAATGGGGCTTTCGGCAATATGGGCAGCTGTCGGTTATATTTTTGTTGAGTTTTTGTTGTTTTTTTATTATGCCGGACGTATCAGACGTTTTACCGAAAAATATGATTGCATTACGTTACCTGACTTTTATAATGCACGTTTTCAGGATAAAAAAGGTTACCTGAGAGTAATAGTGGTTTTTGTGATTGCAATTTTTATGATATCATATGTTTCTGCGCAAATGGTAGCAGGAGCAAATGTGTTTTCAGCATGTTATAATATACAGGAAAACACGGCTTTATTTTTAACAGCAGCTATAATTTTGGGATATGTAATTTTGGGTGGTTTTATGGCTGTTAGTTTTATTGATACTGTTCAAGGATTTGTGATTATTGCAGCCCTTATTGTTGTACCTGTGGCGGGTATAATTAATATTGGAGGCATTGGTGAGTTTATAAGCCAATTGAGAACATTTGAGTCAGAGGAGTTTATTGATCCATTGGCGTTAAGTTTTGGAGCATTAATTGGTTTTCTTGGTATAGGATTAGGGCCACCCGGCAATCCGCATATAATTTCGCGTTATATGTCAATAAAAACCCCCCGCGCTTTTAAGTCAGTTGCTTTAATGGGCACTTTAGCTAACATAATGATGGCCGGTGGTGCTTTGTTGGCCGGCCTGGTAGGTCGTTTGTATTATCCGGAAATAAATGCACTTCCAGCTGCTGATCAGGAAAATCTGCTTCCTATGTTAGCCTGGGAGCAACTAACTCCCATTTTATTCGGATTGGTAATTGCCTCAATTTTTGCAGCTATAATATCTACAGCTGATTCTCAATTGCTTGTGGGAGCTTCAGCTATAGTCAGAGATGTTTATGAAAAAATGATAATGACAGGCAAAGAAGTATCGCAAACCAAACTGGTGTTTTTAAGCCGAACCGTGGTTTTCTTGCTTGTAGTATTTGCTATAATCATGGGATGGCTGGCAGGCGAACTTATATTTTGGCTGGTATTATTTGCCTGGGCAGGATTAGGTGCTTCATTTGGTCCTGCCACAATACTGGCTCTATATTGGAAACGAACAACACGGCCGGGAGTTATTTCGGGAATTATAACCGGAGCTGTTACAGTGATTTTATGGCATCTGTTTTTAAGTGATTTAATGTATGAGCTGGTACCTGCTTTTGCATTGTCATTTTTGGTTATAATAGTTGTTAGTTTACTTACTTCACCTCCCGACAAAAAAGATGAGATGTTCAAAGCAATGGAGAATAACTAATTTACTGTTTTAGATGATATAGACCCGTAAGCTTCCAGGTTCCGGATGCTTTGTGGATTAGAAGCTTACGGGTAAGACCACCACAAAAAAAGCCAATTTCCGGATAAAATACCGCGGTGTTATACCCTAATAATATCTATCTTTACATTTATAAACCGCAGAATATTTTTTATTCAATTTATAAAACAAAGGCCATGTACAACAAAATAATAATAAACATAAAGCCCATGGGTTTTATGTGGGATACTGTTGATCCATTTCTTTTTTGTGTTCATCATCTTGACCATTATCCAAAAGGAAACAGTGAGATGGG
>PUKZ01000022.1 GCA_003550725.1 Bacteroidales bacterium
CAACTTTGGTATAAAAAATTAAGCTTATTAAGATTTTTAAAACCAATTTATTATAAATTCCCTTCCAAAACTATAAAAACCGTGTGCGTTGGCCTGCCCAAACAGGCTTTGTTTTCAACCAAGACTTTGCCTGTATTTCCGACATTTTTTAAGAGCGCGTGGAAGCTTTGTTTTGGCTTGATGCTCGTCCCGTCCATACGGGATTTTGTTTATCCCGCATTGGCGTGAGAAAAAGTAAAAAATAATAAAAAAGATAAAGACTTTAAGGAAAACGCCTGTTTTTCTTATTGGGACACCTAAAAATAACAAATTATCTCTGATCATCAGTTTATTATATAAGTATCCCAAAGAATGTGCGGAAAACAGGAGTTTCTAACTATTTTCTCTATCCTTTCAGTTTATTTTTTTAAAAGTTTTTTGTTAAAGGTGTTTTTTAAGGTATTTTCCGGTATAGGATCTTTTAGATTTGGTAATATCTTCCGGTAAACCTTCAAATATAAGATAACCTCCCTGCAAGCCGCCTTCTGGGCCAAGGTCTATTACCCAATCCGAGCTTTTTATGACTTCCGGGTTATGTTCTATGACAACCACCGAATGTCCGTTTTCCAGAAGTGCATTAAATGCAGCTAAAAGCTTTTTTATATCATGGAAATGTAAGCCGGTGGTCGGTTCATCAAAAATAAAAAGGCATTTATCTTTTAATACTCCTTTCGAGAGGAAAGAAGCAAGCTTGATTCGTTGTGCTTCACCTCCGCTGAATGTACTTGATGATTGCCCGAGATTAACATAACCCATTCCTACTTCCTGAAGAGGACGAAGCTTTTCAATTATTTTGTTTGGCAAATTTTTTTCTTTTGAAGGTTTTGAGAAAAAATCAACCGCCTCATCAATGGTAAGTTTTAAAATATCACTAATGTTTAGTTCTTGGTATAGAACATCCAGGAGTTCTTCTTTAAATCGTTTTCCTTTACAGGCTTCACATGTTAATTTGATATCTGCCATGAATTGCATCTCAATAACCACTTCGCCTTCTCCTTCACAATTTGGGCATCTGCCGCCTTCAATATTAAATGAAAAAAAACCGGGTTTATAACCCCTAGTTTTTGCAAGTGGTTGATTGGCAAAAAGCTTTCTTATTTCATCATAAACTTTTAAGTAGGTTGCAGGGTTAGATCTTGATGACCTGCCTATAGGGTTTTGGTCAACGATAATTACATCAGATAAACTATTATAATCACCTTCAATATTTTCAAATTCACCTGTTTTTCCTGCATAGCCACCCAGAATTTTTTTTAATGCAGGATATAGTATCTCTTTAACCAGGGATGTTTTTCCCGAACCACTTACACCTGTTATTGCAACCATAGTTTGCAGAGGTATTTTTACATTAAAGTCTTTTAGATTGTTTTGCTTGACGCCTTTAAGCTCTATAGATTCCTTCCATTTTCTTTTTTGTTCAGGAATATTTATTTTCAACTTCCGGTTAAGATATAGTGCAGTATAACTTTCATTATTTTTTAATAATTCTTTGAGTTTGCCCTGAAAAACTATTTCTCCTCCTTTGGATCCTGCCATAGGTCCGATATCTATAACCTGGTCTGCGGCAGTTATTATTTCTTCTTCATGTTCTACCACAATAACGGTATTACCCAGATCACGAAGCTTTAGTAAAACTTTTACCAGTTTTTGTATATCGCGAGGATGCAGGCCTATACTGGGTTCATCAAGAATATAAAGCGACCCTGCCAAATTACTGCCCAGAGATGTTGCAAGGTTGATACGCTGAGACTCTCCACCGCTAAGAGTACTTGACAACCTGTTAAGAGTTAGATAGCCAAGCCCGACATTGCAAAGATAACTTAACCTGTTATTGATCTCTGCCAAAAGTCTCTCGGATATCTTTTTTTCGTATTCCTCAAGCACAATATTTTTGAAAAAATCTTTAAGTTCATCAATAGGCTTCAAAACAAGGTCAGTTATTGATTTTTCTGCTATCTTAACATAAGATGCATCTTTTCTTAATCTTGTTCCCTTGCAATCGGGGCATAAAGTTTTTCCACGATACCTGGACAGCATAACCCTATATTGTATTTTATAGGTGTTTTCTTCTATCATCCTGAAGAAATCGTTTAGCCCATAGAAATGTTCGTTTCCCTTCCATAACAGTTCCTTTTGTTCAGGTGAAAGCTCTCCATAAGGTTTATGTATCGGAAAATCAAATTTATATGCATTTAGTATAAGCCTTTCTTTCCATTTACTCATTTTTTCACCTTTCCAACAAGCTATAGCATCATCATATATTGATAAGTTTTTATTAGGTATAACAAGGTCTTCATCTATACCTATAATACTGCCAAAACCTCCACATGTTTTGCAAGCACCGTATGGATTGTTGAAAGCAAATAAATTAACTGATGGTTTTTCAAATACCATTCCGTCAAGTTCAAATTTGTTTGAAAAATAGAGTGTTTGAGTTTTATTGTCATGGTGGGCAGTAATTATACATTGTCCTTCACCTTCGAAAAAAGCTGTTTGGACACTATCACTGATTCTTGCAACCATGTCATTGTTTGGCTTATTATTGATAACAAACCTGTCTATTACAATAGCAATCTTTGAGTTTACTTTAATATTTGGTATTATAGGAAGTATTTCCTCAATACGTGAAATTTTGTCATTTATTAATATCCTCGAAAAACCTTGTTGTATTAAAATATTGAGTTGTTTTTCCAAAGAACGTCCGTTTTTAATATCCAGGGGAGCATAGATTATTACAGTAGTGTTTTGAGATAGATTTTTGATTGAATCTACTACCTGTGAAACGGTATGTCGTTTTACTTCTTTGCCGGATATGGGTGAAAATGTTTTGCCGATTTTAGCAAATAAAAGTTTAAGATACTCGTAAATTTCTGTTGATGTGCCTACTGTAGAACGTGGAGTTTTTGTGTTAATCTTCTGTTGTATTGCAATAGCCGGCGATATACCTCTTATGTAGTCTACCTCAGGCTTATGCATTCTACCGAGAAATTGTCTTGCATAAGAACTAAGACTCTCAACATACCTTCTTTGGCCCTCAGAATAAATGGTATCAAAAGCCAGTGAAGACTTACCCGAACCCGAAAGACCTGTTATTACCACCAACCTGTTACGTTCAACAGCAACATCTACGTTTTTTAAATTGTGTACGCGCGCACCTTTTATTAAAATATAATTTTTAGGGTCTAAACTATCTATATTATTGATATTGCTCATTGTGCTCCCTTAAAAATAAGTTAACAGACTTTTTTAACAAGTTGAAAATTTTGCAAAACTAATGATTTTGGTACAAATTTTGATGATTTATTAAAATCACAAAAAATAAATTATCATAAATTATGGTCGTTTGTTTTTTGCTATTAGCAAATAAATTTATGCTATTTGAAAGATTATTTATCGAAATAATATTTTTGTTATAAAAAATTTTAAAAAAATATTTATTACGGTATAATAATTGCGGAAAAAAGAAAAATGTTTTATATTTGTAAGCTGAAAACAAAGTTAACTATATAAATAGATTGATAACCAAAAACGGAGGTTGCCTATAGGGAATAAACATCTACTCTTGTTCAACAACATAAGGAGGCCATTTTATGAATGACCATGCTATTAGCGATCAGGAGTTAGTTCGCCAGTTTATTGCAGGTAACCATACTGCTATAGAAACATTAATCAAGAAACATCAAAGAAAGATATTTTCATATATCTTGATTATTGTAAAAAACAAGCATCTAGCCGAAGACATATTTCAGGACACTTTTATAAAAGTGATCAATACTTTGCGCAGTGGTGCCTATAATGAGGAGGGTAAATTCTTACCCTGGGTAATGCGTATAGCCCATAACCTGGTAATCGATTATTTCAGGAAATCGAAACGTATGCCCGTTCACGATAACAGTGAGGAGTACGACATCTTTGAAACTCTTAATATGTTTGAAAATACGGTGGAAGATGAAATGGTTGTTAACCAGATACACTCTGATGTGAAAAAACTCATCGAGTATCTTCCTGAAGACCAAAAAAAGGTGCTTATAATGCGACATTATCGCAATATGAGTTTTAAAGATATTGCTGACCAAACTGATGTGAGCATCAACACTGCATTAGGGCGTATGCGTTACGCGCTGATAAACCTCAGAAAAGTTATAGAAGAAAAAAACATAGTGCTTACAACTTAAAACCTGGAATAATTTCCATATTCTCTAAACGGATTTATTACAGAAAAGTAAGTTATTATTTGCTTTAAGAAAAGCCGGTGTTGCTGATAGAAGCATACGGATTGGATTGTAGTAGCTTGCTATAATTTAATGAACTTTCCTGTTTTCACGAAGTCTCTGTAGCTAATACGAAAATTATATATTCCATTGCTTAAGTGTGTCAAGTCCAGCTTTGTGAAGTTTACACCTTTTTTTGTATTTGATTTTTTAATTTCTTTGTCCATCATCTTGTTACCCTGAATGTCAAAAACTTCGACATGCACATTTTCTTTATATGGAAGTATAAAGCTTATTGTTATTTGATTATAAGCAGGGTTAGGGTATGGTTGCAGCACTTTGAATTCGTCTTTAAAGCTAATACAGTTTTCAAATGAGTGTTTTTCACCTGTTATCCTTTCAGGAATTATAATTTCAGCACATAAATAATGGTGTTTTTCAGGATTGTGGAAGGGCAGATGTGACAAGAAAATATATTCTTTTGTATACCCGGGTTTCAGTGTACCTGTCCATTTTTCCCTCAAAGGCCCGGCTGCGTTAGTTCTTGTTTTCATAAACAATGTATCAAGGGGTATGGAGCTTAGGTTGGTAAACTCGAAAGTAGTACCCAGATACCCTTCAAGTATTTTGTATCTAATATTATCAGGTATTATTTGAACAGACACCGGAACGACGTTGATGGTTTTTGTTGTGGTATCGCTGCAACCCATATTATCAAAAGCTATAAGAGTGGGGTGGTATTCTCCGTCATCAGTGTATGTATGTTTAGGGTTTTGCTGTGATGTTGATTCAGAACCATCATCAAAGTTCCATTGATATGAACTGGCTCCTTTAGTTTTGTTGATAAACTGAACTGTCAGTGGGGATGCTCCGAAGCGTGGGTTAAACTCAAAATCACTTTCCGGTGTGGGCATTACGTTTATTATTTTACTATGTTCATCGGTACATCCTGCCTCTGAGGTGACTGTCAAATTAATTTCATACTGACCGGGTTCGTGGAAGGTGAACCATGGGTTTTGTTCTTTGCTGCTTCCTTTACCTCCAAAATCCCATTTCCAATAAGCAGGCTTGCTATTTGGCACATATGTTTGATCGATGAATTGGTTTGCTTGCCCTGCACAAAGGTCTGGTGCTGTGAAGCTTACTTCGGGGAAGGAGTGAACCGTAATATATTTTGTTGTATCCTTAACGCATCCATTAATAGAGGTTACTGTGAGAGTAACTTCATGTTTACCGTCTTCTTGGAACAGATGAGATGGATTTGCCAAAGAAGAGGTGGTTCCGTCGCCGAAATCCCATTCCCATTTGTATACTTCGGCCCATGGAGGGGCTTCTGTGAGATCGGAAAAAAAGACTTGCTCGCCCAGGCACGCTGTGCTGTATTCGAAGTCGGGCAGGGGAGAGGTGCGAACGTTGATTTGACGGTTTAGAGTGTCAGTACAGCCTTTAGTGGTGGCGACTGCAAGGTCGACATGCCAGTTACCTGCCTCTATGAAGTTGTACCATGGTTCTTGTTCCTGTGAAGTATGCAGGGTGTCGCCTTGAGGGTCTATAAAGCTCCATAGCCATTGTGTTAGCTCTCCGTCTTTAGATGTTGAATGGTCACTAAAATGTATATCTTTAGAATCGCACACGTTGACAGGTGAGTAATCTGGCTCAGGCAGATGATACACTTGCACCGGATCTGTGATGCTGTTTGAACAACCTTCACTGCTTGTAACCTCAAGGCTGACATCGAAATAACCGGGTTGCTGAAAGATATGTGACGGGTGTTGCTGACTGCTTGTTTCACCTTCTTCAAATTGCCAAAGCCACTGATCTATCTGACTGCCTTCAACGGTTGATTGATCGGTAAAAAAAGTTGTGTCGCCAAAGCATACGGGGGGAGCCTCGAAAGCAGGCTCAGGCATATACCCCTGAAAACTCAATTCTACACTGTCGATGGCCATGCAGCCGGTCGGGTTTGTCACAGTAACCGAATATAATCCGGGCTCATTTATGACGATGGTAGAGGTAGTATCCCCTGTGTTCCAGAGATAATTATATGTTTCATCATCCTTATTGCTGATCTCGTCACCGGCATCATTGGCCATTGCATCATACTCCCCGCTTTTATCCAAAAATTCTATTCCAAGCTCATCGCCAATACAGAAAGGACGGTCGTCACCTAGGCTAACCTGCTCGGAAAACATGTCTACCGTCACGTAAGTGCCGAGAGTTATGCTGCAACCAAGGCTGTCTATAACTTCAACATGATATTCACCCTCCTCGCTAACCTCAATTGATGGCTCTTCACTACCGTTACACCAGCTAAAGTTGTATGATTCATGAAGTTCTCCAGTTACTTCAAGAGTAATAACATCACCATAGCAAATAACAGTATCACCGGGCGATATTTTGATGTCGGGATAAGTAACCTTAAGCGAATCACTGCTTTCAAAACCGAAAATGTCGGTAACAGTAACGCTGTATATCCCCGTTTCATTTACTTCCATTGTTTGCGTGGTGTCGCCGGTTGACCAGAGGTATGTCTC
>PUKZ01000185.1 GCA_003550725.1 Bacteroidales bacterium
CATTTTTATTTTTATCTTTCATCTCGGAAGTGAGTTTAAAGTGTTTTGTTTATTGTTTTAACACCTTAAAGATAAGCATTTTAGCTCACTTCCGTTATTTTTTATTTTAGATTTTTAGGTTTAATATATTTAATAAAAACGGTAACCCGGCATAAAATTATAAAATGTCAGAAGGATAATTTTTTATTTTTTTATGTGTATGTTGATAACATTTTATTAATAATATTAAACTTTAAAAAACATCAACCCCGGTTAACCCAACAATTATTAACTCTTGTATTGAAGTTTTAAATTATTAATTGACAGTAGCCTGCAAATTGATTAACTAAATTTTTTATATTAAAACCAAATTAAAATCGCTGATCAGTTTTGAAACAATTTTTTAAGTGATCAAAGTTATTGGTTAAATTATAAATATATATTCTTTATTTTATTATTTTTGAGAAAATTTCAAGGTATAAATTGTAGAAATGCCTATAGCACTTAAACTGGAATTATTATTCAAAAAATTTACTTTACTGGTAATATTTACATTACCCCTGTTTTATTTGGCTGCATTCAATGAACAAGGATCTCCTTTATTAAATAATTATTCTTCCACTGACTACAGGGCTAATAATCAAAACTATGCTATTACTGAAGACCACAGAGGCATTTTGTATGCTGCTAATTTTGACGGAGTATTAGAGTTTGATGGGATATCCTGGAATTTGATAAGACTTCCCCATAATAAGCCTGCAACTTCAGTTGCCAGTGATAACGAAAACGTAATATTTGTTGGCAGTTACTCTGAATTTGGTTACTTAAAGCCAAACGATAAGGGCAAATTGATTTATGAGAGCTTATTACACCTTTTCCCTGAAAAAGAAAAAAGATTTTCTGATATTTTGAATATACACACCTCGAAACATGGTGTTTTTTTTAATAGTAAAAACAAGCTTTATCATTTGTCCGACAGCACAATAAGACATTGGAATATTTCTGAATCCGGTAATGTTTTTGAGGTTGACAATAATATTTTTCTTTTTGACAAAAAGCCCGGAAAAGGATTGATGTATTTTGACGGCAAAGATTTTAAAAAGAATAAAACAGAAAATTCTTTGTCGGAATATTCTATTTTTACAATGCTTCCTTATTCTGATAAAAAAATTCTTTTTGGCTGCTCTGAAAATGGCTTTTTTCTAATAAGCGACATCTTTGATACATCGCAAAAAAAACACCCTGAAATCAAAGCACTTGAAAATCAAGATGTTTTGCATGCTTTAGCTGATGATACAATAAATTCAGGCTTAAAGCTTAAAAATGGTAATTACGCTTTTGGAACGCTTTCAGATGGCACCTATATAATGAATAAAAAAGGAGAACTGATTAATATTATCAACGAAAATGCCGGCCTGCAAAACAATACAGTCAATTACATCTATGAAAATAGTGACCAAATATTATGGATGGGACTTAATAATGGCATTAGTTCGGCAAATATTAATTACCCTATCACATTTTGGGATAAAACTTCCGGGTTTGATGGACCAATTTCGGATATTATAAGATTCAAAAATGAAATTTATATTTCAACCTGGAAAGGTGTTTATAAATTATCAAAAGATACAATTAAAGGTAAAATACCAAAACCTAATAAGCAGTTTGAAAAAATTAATAATATTCCGGGAAATGCATGGTCTTTTTTGGTATTAAAAGATAATAACCATAATGATGACAAATTACTTGTAGCCACAACTGATGGAATATATAGCATTGACAATAATTATGCACGGAGAATTTTCGAAGACTCTTTTTTTACAATGAAAAGGTCGAATTATAATCCTGAAATAATTATTTGCGGCGGTATAAAAGGATTAAAAATTTTGCATTATAATAAAGAAAAGAAACTATTAAAACCTATCAAATATTTAAATGAGTTGAAGGATTATGAAATATACGAAATATACGAAGGTCATTCTGCAAAATTTTGGTTGGCAAATATAGACGGTGGTATTTTATTTTTAAAATTTAACAACCTTGATACTTTCCTAAAAAATGACGAAAATATTTTATATGATTTTTACCATTTTGAACAAAAGCATGGTATACCAAAAAACTTATCACTTAGGCCGTTGGAAATAAATGGACTTCCTGTTTTCTTATCTCATAACTCAATTTACATATTTAAAAATGATGATTCGGATAATATCAATAATGGAAAGTTTGTGCCGGTTTCAGATATTTTAAACCGGTATTTAGAAAGAAAGTTTTCCTTTTCGAAGATAAAAATTGATAAGTCTGGCAACTGTTATTTACAACTTTTATCAAAAATATATAGAGAAAGAAGGCTCTTTTTTTTAAAAGATTTTAAAAAACTCAATTTAACTGATTTTCGGTTACTGCCTATTTGGCAAACGGCTATAAATGCTATAATGGTGGAAAACCAAAAAGGTTCTGCCTGGTTCGGAGGCGATGATACTCTTTTCAAGCTTGAATTAAATTCATTAGATTATGAGCAAGGCAAAACAAACCCATACATCAGAAGCATCAGGGTAAACAACAAGAGAATTTATTATGGAGCAAATAAAAAGAATGATTTTAGCATTTTTCATGCAGAAAAAATGAATGACAGTATAAATAATATAACACCAAATTTATATAAGTATACAAAAAATTCATTTAATTTTAATTATACATTGCCAAGTTTGTTTAACCCGGCAGCAAACCTTTATAGTGTTTATCTTAAAAATCATGACAAAGAATGGTCAAAATGGTCGTATGAAACTACTAAAACTTATAACAATTTGTCTCCGGGCGATTACAAGTTTTTAATTAAAGGTAAGGATGCTCTTGGCAACGAAAGTTTTATTGCCGGATTTGCTTTTAAAATTTTGAACCCTTGGTATAAAACCCAAACCGCCTATATTATTTATTTCTTTTTGATTATTATAATAATATATTTGATAATAAGGATCACTAACCGTCAATTGGTAAAAACTAAAGCAAACCTTGAGAATATAGTAGAAGAACGCACTTCGGAAATAGCAAATCAGCAAAAAAAGCTTGAAATAGAAAAAGAAAAATCCGACAAATTACTACGCAATATATTGCCATATAAGATAGCCCAGGAGATTAAAGTTCATGGACATGTTCTGCCCAAATACTATGATTTGGCAACAGTAATGTTTATGGACTTCAAAGATTTTAGTAAAACATCTCAATTTATAAATCCATTGCATCTAATTAATGAACTCGACAAAAGTTTTGGTTTTTTTGATGAAGTTTGTGCTGATCATAACCTTGAAAAAATAAAGACTATGGGCGATGCCTATATGTGTGCAGGGGGAATTCCTGAACCAAATAAAACCAATCCGTTTGATGCCGTTTTGGCTGCACTTGAAATATTGGATTTTATCAGGGAAGCAGGAAAAAAACAATGGCTTTGTGACCTGCGTATAGGTATTCACACAGGTGAACTTATTGCGGGTGTGGTTGGGAAAAACAAATTTACCTACGATATTTGGGGAGAAACCGTTAACACAGCAAGTAGGCTTGAAGATAAAGGAGAAGCCAATAAAATCAATATTTCAGGCCAAACATACAATATTATAAAAGATTACTTTGTATGCAGCTACAGGGGCAAATTGCCGGCAAAGCATTCTGATGAATATCAAATGTATTTTGTTAACAGGATAAAAAAAGAATATTCGGCCGATAGTTCAGGGAAAAAACCCAATAAAAAACTTATTGATATTATACTTAACATGAAATAACACTTTATCTTAACTAAACAGGGCGTTTTAAAAAAGTAATAATATTTTGGTCATTTTATTTGTCAAATTCGCTTATTAAAAATTATCATGAAATATATAGAAGTAAAAGAATTTGTAATTAACAAATTAAAAAAAGAGCTAAAGCCAAGCTTATATTACCATAACCACAAACATACAATTGACCTTTGTGAATGTGTTGAATATTTGGCAAAAGAAGAAAATGTTAACGGCGAAGATCTTGTGCTTCTCAAAACTGCTGCAATATTTCATGACACAGGGTTTTTGTGGCAATATGATTACAATGAACCACTGGGTTGTGATTTTGCCAGGGAAGTATTACCAAAATATGACTATACCAACAAACAAATTGAACGAATTTGTGATATGATAATGGCAACTAAAATGCCTCAAAACCCCAATGATAAACTTGATGAAATTATTTGTGATGCCGACCTCTTTTATCTTGGCAGAGATGATTTTTTTATTACCGCATTAAAATTACATCGCGAATGGAGAGAAAACAGTCAAAAAAAAATAACTTTTAGAGATTGGTATTTGAACCAAAAAGATTTTGTATTATCTCATAAGTTTTTTACAAAATCTGCAAGAAGACTTCTAAACGACAAGAAACAACAGAACCTGTCAAAAATTAATGAACTTTTGGCTCTTTTAGAAGCAACTTTTGGTGAAAAAACAACCTAATTTTTAATTATTTTAATCATATTTATAGTATAATTTTATTTAATAATCAACAAACATAAATTTTTTTTATACGTATAAATTAAAAAAATCATATCCAAATTGTAAAAACCAATAAATCACCACAATCATGCAAAACGACAAAAGTAACACAATTCTAGTTCCTTCAGATTTTACTAAAATTGGTGATCATGCTATTGATAATGCTATAAAAATAGCAAAAGATTTAAATTTTAGCATTTGTGTTTTACACGTTATTAATAAAAAAACAAAAAAAAATCTTCAAAAAGAGAACAAACCAATTGAACATGTCAATGAAAAATTGACTGTAATAACCGATAGTATTAAGCAAAAACACAATATTGAAGCAACTTATATTGCAAGGGAGGGAAGCATTTTTTCGGTTATTGGCCAAGTGGCCGAAGAAATTAATGCCAACTATATCATTATTGGGACACACGGAAAGAAAGGCATTCAGTTTCTACTTGGAAGTTTTGCTTTAAAAGTTGTTAAAAGTTCACCTGTGCCTATTTTTATAATTCAAAAACCACCCGGGCAAGAGAATGTCAACAATATAATTTTTCCATTAGACCTTGAAGAAGGGTCGAAACAAAAAGTAAAATGGGCAGTTACTTTACACAAACAATTTAATGCTAAATTTCATATTTTTTTAGATAATCAAAGCGATGAATTTAGTCAAAACCGGATCAAAGGTGACCTACACCAGGTAAAGAAAATTTTTGATAAACACGGTGTCCACTATACTGAAACTTTTAGTACAAAAGGAAAATCTTATTATAAAGAATTAATAAATTATAGTAAAAAAATAAACAGCAGCTTTATAATGCTTTCTACTGATCCTGATAAGTCAACTATTCATCCCTTTGGATCAACACATGAGCAAATTATATATAACCAGGAAAAAATCTCTGTAATGTGTATTAACTTACATGAATTGAGAATACTTGTCGGTGGATTATAGTCTTATATTAATAAGTCTCGGTTTTTCATGATATAATAAATTTATCCGGCATACAAAGCTTTTATTATATTGAATTTTATCTAACTAAATTGCTGCCTTTCCCCAGCAAATAAGCAAAATATTTTTTAACTTGCTTCGAGATACAAGTTATTTTGCAAAAACAACCTTTTTTTTAATTTTTCCAATTTCATTTCATTGAAAAATGTAATTTAGTAATCATTATAAACAAACAATATTGTAGTTTTAAAAGCAAAATAAATGAATTTTGAGAATGCAAAAAAGCGGATAGAGGAGCTTACAAATATTATCAACAAACACAATTACAATTATTACGTACTTGCAAGGCCTGAAATAAGCGATTATAAGTATGACATGCTTATGAAGGAGCTTATCGAGCTGGAAAAACAATATCCTGAACTGCAGGACAGCAACTCTCCTACCCGTAAAGTAGGAGGGCAGGTTACAAAAGATTTTGCCACAGTAAAACATAAATACCCAATGCTGTCATTGGGCAATACTTACAGTAAAAAGGAACTACAGGAATTCGATAACAGGGTACGAAAAATTATTGGTAACAAATTTGAATATGTGTGCGAATTAAAGTTTGATGGTGTTGCTATTGGGCTTATTTATGAAAATGGTTATATTGCAAGAGCTGTAACAAGGGGCGATGGTTATCAGGGTGATGATGTTACCAACAATGTTAAAACTATAAAAAGCATACCACTGAAACTTTTTCAAAAACACAATATGCCTAATATATTTGAGGCACGAGGTGAGATTTTTATGCCTCACAAAAGCTTTATAATGCTTAACAAAATCAAGGAAAAAAACAATGAACAACCATTTGCAAATCCAAGAAATGCGGCTGCAGGCAGCCTTAAACTTCAGGAATCTAAGATAGTTGCATCACGAAACCTGGACTCATACATATATAATATACTTGGCGAAAACCTGCCTTATGATAATCATTTTGACAACCTCATGCTGGCTAAAAAAATGGGATTCAAAACCTCTGAATTTACTGCTAAATGTAAAGATTTGAACCATGTATTTGAGTATATAAGCCACTGGGAAAAAGAAAGAAAAAAGCTTGATTACGATATTGACGGGGTAGTTATTAAAATTAACTCACATAAACAACAGGAGAAGTTAGGATACACGGCAAAATCACCTCGCTGGGCAATAGCTTATAAATTTCCCACTGAGCAGGCAGTTACAAAACTTTTGGATGTTGCTTACCAAATAGGCAGAACAGGTGCAGTTACACCGGTTGCCGTTCTAAAGCCGATACAACTCTCCGGCACTAAAGTGAAAAGAGCTTCTCTTTATAATGCCGACAAAATAAATGAACTGAAATTACATATAAACGATACCGTTATAGTTGAAAAAGGTGGAGAGATCATACCCAAAATAGTTGAAGTAGATTTTGAGCAGAGAGAAAAAAATGCCAGTCCTGTAATATTTGCAACAAATTGCCCTGAATGTAATACGGCTTTGGTAAGAAATAAAGGCGAAGCCTTACATTATTGTCCGAATCAGAAAGGCTGTCCACCTCAGATACTTGGCAAAATAGAGCATTTTATAAGCCGTAAGGCAATGAATATTGAAAGCCTTGGGCAAGGACGTACCGAAATACTAATTAAAAATAACCTGGTAAAAAACATAGCCGACCTTTATGATCTTACGTTTGAAGAGCTTTACGGACTCGAAAAAACCATTGTTAACGAACTCTACGGAACTACCAAAAAAATCAGCTTCAAAGAAAAAACCGTTAATAACATTCTCAATTCAATTGAAAAATCAAAATCAGTACCTTTTGAAAGAGTGCTGTATGCTTTAGGAATCAGATATGTAGGAGAAACCGTGGCAAAAAAGATTGCACTACACTTCACAAGTATAGATAGCTTGATAAAAAGTGATTTTAACAGTTTGCTAGAAATTCCGGAAGTAGGCGAAAAAATTGCAGGCAGCATTATCTCATTTTTTCAAGATAATGAAAATATTAAAATCATTAACAGGCTTAAAAGCAAAGGACTACAGTTTGAAACCGATAAAATATCAAAAAAAAGTGATCGCCTTGATGGTAAAATCTTTGTCGTTTCCGGTGTGTTTGAGAAATACTCCCGACAGCAACTCAAAGATACAATAGAAAAACATGGCGGAAAAATTACAAATTCAATATCTGCCAAAACAACTTATATCGTGGCAGGTAATAATATGGGCCCGGAAAAAAGAAAAAAAGCTGAAGAGTTAAATATCTCTTTAATTAATGAATCAGAATTTGAAAATTTGCTCGATAATGATTAAACATCAAGTTACACTATTTTACTATATATCCATCGTGTAGTGTAATTTTACGATCAGCCATTTTTGCAAGTTCTTTGTTATGTGTAACGATAACAAATGTTTGATTTAATTCTTTGCGCAGAGAAAAAAATAATTTATGCAATTCTTCTGAATTTTCAGAATCGAGGTTTCCGCTGGGCTCATCAGCAAGCACAACTTCCGGTTTGTTTATTAATGCCCTTGCAACAGCCACTCGTTGTTGCTCACCCCCCGATAATTCGCCGGGCTTATGTTCTTCTCTCTCTAATAGACCCATTAAACCCAATAATTCCCTGGCTTCTTTTTCTGCCTGTTTTTTAGATTTGCGAGCTATAAATGCAGGAATACAAACATTTTCCAAAGCAGTGAATTCAGGCAGCAGATGATGGAATTGAAATACAAAGCCTATCGATTTATTACGGAAATCAGATAACCTTTTGTCATTATACTTAAATACATTAACACCGCCTATCTCAACAACACCACTATCGCACCTGTCAAGTGTACCTATAATATGTAGTAAAGTCGTTTTACCGGCACCGGAAGCACCGGCAATACTAACAACCTCACCTTTGTTAACCTGCAAGTCCACGCCCTTAAGAACTTCTAAAGTACCGTATGACTTATGTATACCCGACGCGTTAATAATTATTTCTTTCACAAATAAGCATTTTTTATAGTTTTAAAAATCAGTATAATATAAAAACCATAATTTGAATTTTTATCCGGCAAATCGTTGTATCAATCAGCGAAGATATTAAAAAATATAAAAATTAATGAGAACATAACAGAGGATTATTTTTGACCGAAAATAAAATTAATCATTTTAATAATATTTTATGCAAAATAAAACTACAATACAAAAACTCCTATTAAAGTGTTTTTAGGTAATTTAAAAAAAATGTTGCACTTGCCACTTAAACATAAGGTGGATTAAATTATTATTATTTTCACAATTACTGTTTGCTTTATAAATTATCTTTGATAATAAATTATCACAATTTAAAACCATGAAAATTTTAATAAATTAAAAGCTAAAAATTACTGAATAACTGAGTATACACAATTGTATTTATAAAAACATTCAAAACAACATTATTTATCAAAAAATCGTTTTAAAATAAAATTTTTTAAGTTTTCAATCTTATAATATAAAATGGACGAACAAAAACAATTTCACCCAAATAAAATAGTTCATTTTACTGTTGATTCTTCTGCAGGAAAAGGTGGTAATTACAGGGCAACCGTTTTGGGTCAGCTTATGTTTGGGTTTCTTTACTCTTTCGGTTACTTTGATTTAAAAATTGTTGGATTAATTATCGGCTATATTCTTCCGCTTATTTGGGTTATTAGTTCATACAGGCTTTTGAAATTCAGAGCTATAAAAACAGAAAAACTACCATTTCCCGGCTTCATAAAAAAAGACCCCGGCAATTTGTTTGTTATAATAGCAGATATTGTTTTCCTTTCACTGATTTGGTCAATGATTCTTTCGGGATTATATGATGCCACATGGTTGCGTTTTATCTTTACCATAATTTTTCCGGTACTGACATTGTCAATGATGAGATCTCTTGTTATTATACCTGAAAATAATGATACTAATGCCTGAATAGCTCTGCTAAATAAAGTTTTGATTATAGCTTTTTCTTTTAACAACTTCCTTAAACCGCCAAATAAATATTATTACAAGATTATTAATAAAATTTTAACTTTAATATAAACAAAATGACATATTTTTGTGTTTCAGGTGTATTATAATTTCATCATTTAACAAAAAATAATGACATGTCAAAAGTTTATCTTTCAGGCAGATTTTTTATACTTTCTGTTTTACTAATAGTTTTAACCTCTTCTCTCTATTCGCAAAGTGCTGCTATACGCGGTAATATATACAACAAAGCTAACGATGAGCCTATCCCTTTTACTAATCTTATTATTTCGGGCACTAATATTGGGAGTACTTCTGATTTTGATGGTAATTTTATATTTAAGGGACTGGAGCCGGGTTCTGTCCGCTTGGAAGTTTCTTCTGTAGGTTTTGAAAGGAAAATTACCGAAGAGTATAAGCTAGTTAATGATAGTACGGTATACATAGATATAGGCATGGAAAAAAAAGACTTTGAGCTTGATGAGGTTGTAATTACAGCCTCCCCGTTTCAGAGTATTGATGAAAGCCCTGTTTCTTTGCGCCGTATGGATATATCAGAAATAGAAAGTAATCCCGGCAGCAACCGCGACATATCCAAGGTAGTTCAGTCTTTACCCGGGGCTGCATTTACACCGGCTTTCAGAAATGATGTTATAATTCGCGGGGGCGGGCCAAATGAAAACACTTTTTATCTTGATGGGATAGAGATTCCAAATTTAAATCATTTTTCCACACAAGGTGCCGGGGGCGGGCCGGTAGGAATAATAAATGTGGATTTTATTCGTGAAATTGAAATGTATTCATCAGCTTTCCCTGCCAACAGAGGCAATTCATTAAGTTCGGTATTCGAGTTTCGACAGGTTCGGGGCAACTCTGAACGTATGAACTACAAGGGAACCATTGGAGCTAGCGACTTAGCATTAACCTTAGATGGGCCGGTTGGCGAAAATACTACTTTTATATTTTCAGCAAGACGTTCTTATTTACAGTTCATTTTTTCTGTATTAGAGCTGCCTTTTCTGCCCACTTACAATGCTTTTCAATTTAAAACCGACACTGAACTGACTGATAATTCTGATTTATCATTTATAGGCATTGGAGCAATTGATCAATTCAGCCTTAACCTTGATGCTAACGATACCGAAGAACAAAGATTTATACTGGATTACCTGCCAGTTAATGAACAATGGAACTATACTATAGGAGCACTTTACAGAAGATACAGGGATAATGGTATTGACCGGCTGGTTGTCAGTCGTAATATGCTCAGGAATTTCTCATACAAGTATCCTGATAATAATGAAGATCAACCACGCACATTCGATTACGAATCTGATGAAATAGAAAACAAAATTCGCTATGAGAGAAACCGCGAATTGGGATCCTACAATATATTAATCGGAGCCGGTGGGGGTTACGCAAGATATCTCAATGATACCTACCAGGAAATATTTATAAATAACCAACCAGATACTATTGATTATAACTCCCTGCTTGAAATATATAAATGGAATTTGTTCTCACAACTGACAAGAAAATTCAGGTATGATAGGCTAACTATTTCATTTGGTTTGAGAGCAGATGGGAATAATTACTCCTCACTCATGGCAAACCCATTTAATCAATTGAGCCCGCGCATATCATCATCATACCAATTAAGAGATAACTTCTCGCTCAATGCCAGTACAGGAAGATACTTTCAGTTACCATCATATACCACACTTGGTTACAGGGATAATGAGGGGGGTTTGAAAAACAAAAAAAATGACCTTAGTTACATCAGTGCAGACCACTATGTTGCAGGATTTGAGTATAATCCGACTAGCCAGACCATAATCACGATCGAAGGTTTTTATAAAGATTATAATAATTATCCTTTTTCTTTAAATGATAGCGTACCTTTGGGAACTAAATCAGTAGATTTTGGTATATATGGCGATGAAGAGGTTACATCATCCAGCGAAGGAAGAGCTTATGGCGGAGAACTGCTTTATCGTGAACAAAGGTTTGAAGGGTTGAATATTATACTTTCATATACCTTCGTTAGGAGTGAGTTTAAAGATATACGAAGCAAAGATTTTATCCCTTCATCATGGGATAACAGACATATAATTAACCTTACCGCAACTCAAAAGCTGCCAAATAACTGGCAAGTGGGTGGAAAATGGAGGTTTTCGGGGGGCGGGCCTTATACACCTTTCGATATTGGCCTTTCAGAACAAACAGATGCATGGGATGCTCAAAGACAAGGCTATCTGGATTTTAGCGCTTTTAACTCCAGAAGACTCCCTAATTATCACCAACTTGATTTAAGGGTCGACAAAAAATACTTTTTTGATAATTTTTCCCTTATGCTTTACCTGGATATTCAAAATATTTATAATTTTAAATCTGAACTTCCCCCTAATTTGCTCAGAGAAACTGATGAGAATGGTAACCCCTTACCTCCTGTAATAGAAAACGGGGATAAGCGATATGAGTTAAAAGAAATACGCAATAAAACGGGAACTATTTTACCTAGTATAGGAATAATGTTTGAATTTTAAATTTTGCAGTTATGATTAACAGAAACCACTTTACAGCAATAGTTTTAATAACCTGGATTTTGCCTCTTATTACGGCTTTCTCTCAACCTGATATATATAATCATCAAGCCAAAAATGAAAGTCAAAACGAACAAGATTCCAAAAAAATATTCCAAACTCTTACAGAATATTCGGGACACAAAATAGTTATTCAATTTACAAAAGGCGAATCTCACAATCATCCACTTATGGCCTTCTGGTTGGAAGACACTTCAGGTAGATACATTCAAAGTTTATATGTTGCCAAATCGATTGCAAAAGGATATTTCAGATATGGTGATGCTTCCACAGGCAGATGGAAACCCGGCCCATTAAGAAGACCTGCAGCTTTACCTTACTGGGGGCATAAAAGGGGTATAAAAGCAAACGATGGTTACTATATCCCTGCAAAAGACAGCCCTATGCCTGATGCTGTGACAGGTCCAACACCAAAAGCTGACTTTATCCTTAAAACTAATTCCAAACATAAAAAACCGGAAGTTTTTAATGTTATGATGGAAATTAATCAATCATGGAACTGGAATCATTATTGGCATAACAATAAATTCCCCGATGATGAACACTATAAAACATCAAGTCAACCCGCATTGGTTTATAAAGCAACTATCAACATAAACAACCTGCTACCCGAGTATATTATGAAACCTATTGGTCATAGCCATTGGTCAGGCAAAAACGGCAATCTTTATGATGACCTTAGCACTATAACAACCGCACTTGATATTGTAGATGAAGTAAAAATAAAAATTGAAGTACCTGAATAATTTAGAATAGGTGCTTTAGTGATACATTTATTCTGTCGGCATCACATACCCCTTTATTTTAATTATTTTACTGTTTTCGGGCGAGTTACTGTGAATTATAAGCCTGCGATTTATAGGCCCGGGATGCGAAGAATTATAACTAATCTGAATAAAACCTTGTTTGCCGGGTTCAATTGCCAAACGGGGCCAGGAAGGAATTGAAATACCACACGAACTCCTTACACTGTAAACCTGCAATGGTATATTACCTGTATTAGTTAATGTAATCTGCCTGCTTGTATTACTATGTTGTAATATGGTATCATAGTTTACAGTTTTAAAATCCACCATTAACCTGGGGTGATTTTGATTTATGTCTTTCTGTATATTTTGCGAGTAACAACTTAATGGAAAACACGGCAAAAGAATAGCAGCAAAACCTACAAAAAGCAAAAGAATTATTTTTTTATAACCCATCATTTATAGTGTATGCAATGATCCAATTAAGTACTCAATTTTAACTTCTCTTACTTTCCAAAATATTTTTTTGCAATATCGAAAAAATTATCGTACCACTTCTTGCCATATTTTCTAATAAGGGCATCTTTACAAAATTCATAAACCGTAACATTAAGTTTTTCCCCATATTTGCGGGCAGGGTCACAAACAGGCCATTTATGGTAGTTAACCGCATCAAAACCATTATTTTGCGATATCCTGATTGGATATAGATGGCAAGAAATTGGTTTTCGAAAATTAATTTCCCCGTCAAAAAATGCTTTTTCTATGGCGCATCTTGCAATTTTGTGCTCATCATAATAAACGTAAACACATTGTTTATTATCAACCAAAGGTGTAGTCAGTTCGCCTTCAAAATCTTTAACATATAGCCCCTGCTGAGCAATTGCCCGCAAACTATCATTTAATAAATATGGCTTTATTGACGGATATATACGTTGTAATATATTGGTTTCTTCTTTAGTCAGCGGAGCTCCTGCATCGCCTTCAACACAACAATTACCAAGACATTTTTTCAGGTCGCACGTAAAACAGACATCAAGCAAATCTTCAGATAAAATGGTATCATCCACAATTATCATAAAATAATATATTAGGTTAATTTAATCCTATTCTATTAATAAGAATTGACAAATTAATATTGACATCAATTATGGTTGTTTTCGCATAAATTAGCAATAGATAACATAGCTGTTACCAGATAGTTTTAGCCTTTATTATTTTTTAAATTTAAGACACCAAAAAGATAAGCACTAAAAACTATTGAAGTTATAATTTGCAAATACATTGGTGTTCCTATCAGTGGTTCTTTAGGTATCAGTATAATAACTGCCAGATATTTTAATCCATAATAAAGTGTTTTGGAAGCCCAGATACTTATAAAAATACTTAAAAAATTATTATAACGTTCGGCAAGCCTATAATATAGCCACACCATAAACAAGAGTTCAATAGAAATCAAAATACTTTTCACAAAAATGGGATGGGCGGCAATTGCAAAGGAAACCAACGGAAGTGTTGCAGCCAAAGCATAAGCATTGTAACGATGAGTATGAACAATAGCAATTATAAGCATCAGCCTCATGGGCTCAATTAAATATATTGGCAAACTCAAAAGATGAGAAAAAGTAGGTATCAAATACACAAATGCAAGTGCAAAAACATTAAAAACAGCTGCTGTGACAGTTTTTCTAATATTAATGGTTGAAGTAAGCGGTATTATTTTCATATTTTTTTGATTTAATATGATTTTGTATTTTTATTGCATACTTAAAATAAAGCATTAATCTTTTTCAAAATTAAAACTTTTTGTACATTTCTTATATATTTGTAAATAAAAAATAACATAATGGACAGGAGAGATTTTTTAAAAAAAGGTTTTTTATACAGTTTATCGGGCAGCTTAATTACTACTGCATCAGGTTTTTTCTCTAATGTTTTTGGTAAGGGCAACTCATTGCCTGATTTGGTGGCAGTTAGGGGTTCTGACCCTGTTACTATGTATAAAAGGGGGATTGATGAAATCGGGGGTATGAGCAGGTTTGTAAAAAGAGGCCAGACAGTTGTTGTAAAGCCCAATATAGGGTGGGATGTTCCTCCCGAGCGTGCGGCTAATACTAATCCTCATCTTGTAAAAGCAATAATTGAGAGCTGTTATGAGGCCGGTGCCAGGAGAGTTTATTGTTTTGATAATACATGTGATAACTGGCGAAGGTCATATAAAAACAGCGGCATAGAAGATGCAGTTAATGACGCCAATGGGCAAATGGTGCCGGGCAACCAGGAAAGATATTACCATGATGTTGATATCCCTGGAACAAAAAAGCTTAAAAATGTTAAGGTACATGAGTTACTAATGGAGTCAGATCTGTATATAAATGTACCTGTGCTTAAGCATCATGGATCTACAACGCTGACTATAGCTATGAAAAACCTTATGGGTGTTGTATGGGATCGCCGCTTTTATCACAGAAACGATTTACACCAATGCATTGCAGATTTTTGTCTTTTTGAGCGTAAACCAAAACTTAATATTGTAGATGCTTACCTTGTTATGACTAAAAACGGCCCCAGGGGCACATCTACATCAGACCTTACAAGAATGAAAAGCCTTCTAATATCTCCTGATATAGTTGCTATTGATTCTGCCAGCGCCCGATTATTTGGCGCTGATCCCAATAATATCGGCCATATGCGTATTGCTGAAAAATTAGGTATTGGCTCACTTGACCTTAGCAAGCGTAATATCGAAAGGGTATATCTCTGATCGCAATAGCAGCAAGTTTTATATTCCATAATTTTTGTTAATGTTACTGAAAAGTGTTGAAGTTAATTCTTAAAAATTGACCTGTTTGATTTAATATATCAAATTGATGAAAAGCCAGTAATCAAAAAAACAATTTTTAAATAAAAAAAATTAAATATATGAATCTTCGCCATTTAAAAAAACTTCGGATTATTGTATCATTAGTAGTTTTTGCTTTCATTCTTTTACTTTTTATTGATTTCAGCACTCCTTTTATAGATTCTGTGTCAAATTTTTTCATACGCTTACAGCTTTTTCCCTCTATACTAAGGTTTTTTGCTCTTTTCTTTACTATTTCAGGGCTTGGTTTTCTTTTGATTATCCTAATTTCATTATTCTTTGGCAGAGTTTACTGTTCTTCTTTATGTCCTTTAGGTACCTTGCAAGATATCATTATAGCAATATCGAAAAGGCTTAAACCAAAAAAAAAGAAAAGGTTTACCTATAGCCGCTTTTCAAATCGCATTTTAAGATATGGAATACTTACAGTTACAATATTATTTTGGGTTTTGGGCAGTTTGTTTTTGATCAATTTACTGGACCCCTTCAGTAATTTCGGTAAAATTTCAGTAACTTTTTTTCAGCCACTAATTTATTGGATAAATAACTCAATAAACATTGTTTTAGAGAATTTTGGCATATATTCATTGAGGCCATTAGATTTTAAGAGCCTTCCATTAAATGTGGTTTTAGTGTCAACTGTAATTTTTTTGGTTATTGCTATTTTATCGGTTTGGCGGGGAAGGTTATTCTGTAACACATTATGTCCGGCGGGTGCAGCTTTAGGTTTAATATCGGAAACATCGCTTTTTAAAATTGCTTTTAATGAAAAAGCTTGTTCTGGTTGCATGAAATGCGAGCATGTTTGTAAAGCCCAGTGCCTTGACAGCAAAAACCAGTTTATTGATCAAGGTCGTTGTGTAAGTTGCTTTAATTGTTTTACAGCCTGCCCTAATAATGGTTTTTACTATAAATACAGGTTTGCCGGCAAAAATAATTTTACAGACCCTTCTGATAATCATGGAAAAAATAGGCGTAATTTCCTGATATCACTTGCATCTGCTACTTTAGCCATACCGATTGTCAGCAGCAATAAACTTTTGGCACAAAGTGCTGGTGCCGGATCTATACCAACAGGAACAAGTTATCCTGTGACACCACCCGGATCTTTAAGCCACAATCATTTTACAAGTAAATGTATTGCTTGTTATTTATGTGTCGGTGTATGCCCGACTAATGTTATTGTTCCGTCGTTTTTCGATTATGGGTTGGAAGGATTTATGCAACCCAAGCTGGATTACCATAAAAATTTTTGCAATTTTGATTGCGTTAAATGCACCGAAGTTTGCCCAACAGGTGCTATTACCAAGCTTTCAAAAAAAGAAAAAGCAACAACTCAAATAGGTATTGCCAAATTCATGCCAGAAAGCTGTATTGTGGTAGTTCAGGGAACAGATTGCGGGGCTTGTGCAGAGCATTGTCCTACACAAGCATTACAAATGATCCCTTACAATGACATTTTTCTTCCCGAAGTTACTCCCGAATTATGCGTTGGTTGCGGCGCTTGCGAATATGCATGCCCAACCGAGCCATACAAAGCTATCTTTGTTGAAAGCAACTATAAACATAAAGAAGCATTACCAATTGAAGAAGCAAACGGACCACGTGAACATGATGAAGATGAGTTCCCCTTTTAATGTTATTTTATAAAACAGTGTTTTATATTCTAAATTGAAATTTTTAAATAACAACCGAACATGCCGATCAACAATAGAAAAATACCAAAAAACTAACATTGTAGGCTTGTAAACACCTTTAAAAATATTTTTATGTGATCAAAAACAATTACCAAAAAACAAATAAATCAAATCTTCATCCATGAAATGAACAAATTGAACCGGAGTGTTTTAAATTAAGTATTTGAAAATTGGAATTTATTTACTCACATATTTATAATTTAATTGGTGTTCGTTGTCTCGCTGCACTCAGCAGTAATTTGCAACTTTGTTATTTGTTTTTTTAAATCATTAATAACTCATTGTTATACATTATAGGTAAATAATAAAAAAGCATATGCAAATAAAAGAAGTTAAGAGTTCTGCAGATAAAAAAGAATTCCTGTCGGTTCCACGTATAATATACCGCCATGACCCTTATTGGATAAGCCATCTCGATCATGATATAGAAGCTGTTTTTGATACCGGGAAAAACAAAAATTTTCAAAATGGCGATGCAATCAGATGGATAATTAAGGATAATAACGGCAATTTAATAGGACGGGTAGCAGCTTTTATCAATAAACAGCTTGCATATACGCATGAACAACCTACAGGTGGAATGGGTTTTTTTGAATGTACCGATAATAAGGAAGCAGCATTTGCATTGTTTGACAAAAGCCGTGAATGGCTGGCTAACCGAGGAATAGAAGCGATGGAAGGCCCGGTAAACTTTGGCGAAAAAGACAGGTACTGGGGACTTTTAATAGATAATGCCGGATACCCTCCACCATACCTAATGAACTATAACCCGCCATATTATAAAAAACTTTTTGAATCATACGGATTTAAAAATTTCTATGAACAATATGTTTATCGCATACATAAAAATACAACATTAAACCCGTTTTTTGAAAAAAAATATCAACGGCTTATAAAACAACAGGGATATAAATTTGAAACCCTAAACAAAAAAAATATTGAAAAGTATGCCAATGATTTTATGATTATATACAACGAAGCATGGAAAAATACACACAAACACTTTAAACCTTTAACAAAAAAAGAAGTGCTTAATATCTTTCACTCCATGAAGAGAATTATTGATCCCGATATTGTTTTATTTGTATACCATCATAATCGCCCAATAGCATTTTACATAAACCTACCCGAATTAAATCAAATATTTCGCTATTTAAACGGAAAACTTAATCTGACAGGTAAACTCAAATTTTTGTATTACAAATGGATTGGAAAATGCAGAACAATGTATGGTTTTGTATTCGGTATTGTACCGGACCACAGAAATAAAGGCATAGAAAGTGCTATGATTAAAAAGTTTAAAGAATTATTATTAGAAATAGACCGGTATGATGACCTTTATATCTCATGGATAGGAGACTTTAATCCTAAAATGATCAGGCTCATTGAAACATTAAACACGAAAAAAATTTTTACACTGGTTACCTACAAAAAATTGTTTGACCCAAATGCGAAATTTAAAAGGCACCCTGTCCTTTCTTAATAAAACATCCATAAAAACTCGCCGAAATATTATGAAAAAAATTTGGGTATTTTAATTATAGACTTTACATTTGCACTCCCAAAAAAACAAAAAGGTTCATAAAATAATAACACTTTAGTTTATTTAACTGACTCGGTAGCTCAGTTGGTAGAGCATATCCCTTTTAAGGATGGGGTCCTGGGTTCGAGTCCCAGCCGAGTCACAAAAGCCCGGCCAACCAGCCGGGCTTTTTTTATAACTTCTCGCCATAAAACAGTTTTACCCAAAAAATCATAAAAATGTATGAAAAAATACACTTATTTTAAAAATAAGCTGTTTTTCTCGGGGTTGTGTATTTTTTAATTTTTTCCTATATTTGTTATATACGGCTAATTAGGCTTTATAATTATCACTTGATAGGGTGAAAATTATATAATAATAATAGTTCATTTTGAACCGTTTTTTATTCTCATTAATATAAATATCACATTTAGTATTGATTTGTTGAAGTTTTAAAATAGGGAGTGAAATAATTTTTGCATGAAAAAGACGTGCCGACGGGAATTTTTAAAGAAAGCATTAATTGGAAGTGCTGCTGTTGTATCTGTTGGTAGTTTTTTTTTTAATAGCAGGGTTTTGCTCGGTGGGGGTATTTCTCCTTCTGCGAGTTATGCACTTAACACATTCTCTTATAGTGGAAAGGAAGCCATGTTTTACCGGGCAGTTGACAACAACAGGGTGCAATGCCAACTCTGCCCTCACAAATGCACTCTTCGTAATGGAAGTAGTGGATTATGCCGGGTAAGAAAAAATATAGCAGGAAAGCTTTATAGCCAGGCATACGGCAATCCATGTTCAGTCAATGTAGGTTTAATCGAAAAGGCACCATTGCATCATTTTATTCCCGGACATGAAAGACTATGTGTAGCAACTGTAGGTTGTAATTTAAGATGTAAGTATTGTCATAACTGGCAAATTTCCCAAAGATCTCCCGGTGAAATCAGGGAATATAACATGACTCCCGAAGATATTGTGAAAGAAGCGTTAATACAAGAAGTAATGTCTATTTCCTTTACATATACTGAGCCCACCATCTTTTACGAATACATGTATGATATCAGTCGAATAGCCAAAAACAATGGTTTAAAAGTAAGTATTGTATCCAACGGATATATAAATCCTCAACCTTTAAGAAAACTGCTTCCATACCTTGATGCAGTTAAAATAGATCTTAAGGCTTTCAGCGATGACTTCTACAGGGAAATCTGTTCTGCTAAACTGGATCCGGTTTTACAAACACTTTTGGTTTTAAAGGATGAAGGCATGTTATTTGAAATTGTTAATCTTGTTGTACCTACACTCAACGATAATCCTGATGAAATCAAGCAAATGTGTGTCTGGATAAATGAAAATTTAGGAGCAGAGGTGCCTGTTCATTTCAACAGGTTTTCTCCTTCATATAAACTGACTGAATTACCAACTACACCAATAAACACTTTAGAGTCAGCTGTAAGAATTGCTAATGAATCAGGGCTTAAGTATGTTTACATGGGTAATGTTCCGGGGCATAAAAATAATTCGACATTTTGTCCCAATTGTGGAGAAAGATTGATTCATCGAGTTCATTATTCGGTGAGAAGCAGAAATTTAAAGAATGGAAACTGTAAGTTCTGTGGCTATAATATTCATGGAAGATGGGAAGCATAAACCATATTATTTGGAATTAATAATTGAGCATAAAATGTTTTTTGCAGTAAGATGTTTGACATTGCTAAATAGTCCAATAACAGGCAATTAAGCTTAAGGTTGAATATTATTATGATAAACACAAATCGCAGGGGTTTTATAAAGAAACTATTTATAAAAAGTATTGCCGGTTTAACTGCCGGATATTTATTGTTAAATAGTTATAAGAGGTTTTTTTCGGATTTAATAGCTTCCTCTTCGGAAGATACCGGATACAACCATAAAAATTACACCTATAACAAAAAAGTCAATAATAAAAAGGAAGCTATGTACTACAAAAGGCTAGGCAGAAATAGCGTTAGTTGTACTCTTTGCTTTCACAACTGCACTATACAGGAAGGCAACACCGGGTTTTGCCGGGTCAGGGAAAACAGCAATGGCAGGCTTTACAGTTTGGTTTACGGCCTTCCCGCAGGTCTACAGATTGATTCGATTGAAATGGAGCCGATGTATCATATGGTTCCCGGTCATAGAAACCTGTGTGTTTACACAGCATCATGCAACTTCAGGTGTAAGCACTGTCACAATTGGCATCTTTCTCAAAGAGGGCCTGATGAAGTATCATACGAAATCCATTCTCCTTATGAGGTCGTTAATAGAGCTAAAAACCAGGGCTGTAAATCCATATCACACAGTATCAATGAGCCGGCTGTATTTTACGAATACATGTATGATATTGCAAAACATGCCCAAAAAGAAGGATTGTTAACCCTTTTTCATACAAACGGCTACTTAAATCCTGAGCCATTAAAAGATATTCTGAAGTATATGGACGGGGTTACTGTCGATCTAAAAGCATTCAATGAAAGTTTTTATCGTGAGATCTCATCAGGCAGCCTCGAACCGGTATTAGAAACCCTGAAGATTATAAGAAAAGAAAATGTTCACCTTGAAATTGTAAATTTAGTTATACCCACCTTAAATGATGATCCGGATGAGATAAAACAAATGTGTACCTGGATAATTGATAATATAGGCAACTCAGTTCCATTGCATTTTAACAGGTTTTCACCCACATACAAATTAACAGATTTACCATCAACACCTGTTAATACCTTAGAATCAGCAGCAAATATAGCATATGAATCAGGTTTAAAGTATGTATATATTGGTAATGTGCCTGCCCATAAATATAACTCTACATATTGCCCAAATTGTAAAACGAAGATGATCGAACGCGCTTATTTCTCGGTTTTAAGCAATAAAATGGAAAATGGAGCTTGTATATCTTGTGGCTATGAAATACAGGGTATTTGGAAAAGTTAAAATTATAGCATATAAAAATCATTTTACAGCAGAAGAATTGAACTGATAATTATCTGCGATATAGAGACATTTATAATAATTAAATAATAAAAAGACAGTTTGATGAGGGTTTGCCGAGCAAAAAAAAACATTAACATTTGTGAAAGGCAACAAATACCGCAAGCCCTATAATTGAAAACATAACTAATAAATAATTAATGGCTTAAATTAAAAATATTTTTGTGAAAAGAAAACTAATTTTTGCAATTGTTGTAATGGGTTTCAGCGGTATTATCGCTGAAATTGTTCTTTTGAGAGAACTGGTGATAACTTTTCATGGTAATGAGCTTTCAATAGGTGTAATTTTAGCTAACTGGCTGTTGTTAGAATCTGCAGGAGCTTATTTTTTAGGCAAAAAAGTTTCCAGGGCAAAGAGAAAGCTGGGTTTATTTATATTGTTAACAATCCTTTTTACAATATTTTTTATTGCAGCTATCTATGCTTCCCGCATCTTCAAAGATTACCTGTCAGTTATACCCGGCGAAGGATTGGGTATAATGCCCATGTTTTACGTATCTTTCTTAATACTTCTGCCTGTAAGCTTATTACATGGAGCTTTGTTTACCTGGGGTTGTAAACTTTACTTTCTTTATTCATCATCCAAAACTTCAAAAACTTCACAAGATAAGCTTAGCGCTTTTAGTATTTCAAGGGTTTATATTTATGAAACTTTAGGGACCATGGTTGGTGGAGTAATATTAACTTATCTTCTTATACCTTACCTGCATTCTATAAAGATAGCTTTTGTTTTAGCGTTATTAAATTTTATAATTTGTGCGTACTTAATAAAGCCTTTCTGGAAGCCTAATATTACTATACAAAAACGGCTTGTAAGTATATTTTTATTTAGCCTGGTGCCACTAACTATCTATGTTATTTTTAGTTCAAATGCAGACCAGTTGCATTTTATGTCTGTAGAACAGCAATGGAAAAATCATAACCTGGTACATTATGAAAATTCTCATTATGGAAACATAGTGGTAACTGAAAGAGAAGGAGAATACACATTTTTTTCCGATGGCTTGCCTGTAATTACTTCACCCAACCCTGATTTAGTTTATGTAGAAGAATTTGTTCATTTGCCAATGCTTTCACATTCCGATCCCCGTAATATCATGATACTCAGTGGAGGTGCAGGTGGCATAATAAATGAAATTTTAAAACATGATGTATCAAGAATTGATTATACCGAAGCTGATCCTTTGTTACCAGAGGTAGTAAAAAAACATTCTACTCCACTGACAGAAAATGAGTTCCTTGATCCCCGTGTTAATATAGAAAAAATTGACGGCAGATTTTTCCTTAAAAGAGCAGCCAAAAACTATGATATTATTTTTAGTGGATTTACTGATCCGGCAACTTTACATACAAACAGATTTTTTACAAAAGAGTTTTTTTCACTGGCAAAGAGCAGGCTCTCATCAGATGGTATTTTTATTTTGGGGTTACCCGGTTCTTTGACTTATTTAAGTTCAGAGCTGGCAGATTTAAATGCTATGGTACTTAATACTCTTGAAAGTGTTTTTCCATATGTAAAAGTTATACCGGGCGAGATTAATAATTTTTATTTAGCTTCCCGATCACAAAACATTGAAGATGTAAGCCCTGCTGAAATGATTGAAAGAAAAGAGGCGCGTAATTTGGAAGTTAATATGTTAACACCGGGCTATATAGAGTATAAACTTCAAGCCCGTTGGTTAGACTTTTATTTTAACAATATAGAAGAAGCTACGGATAATATTAACCATGACTTTAAACCCCTGGGAGTTTTTTATAGTTTGGTATACTGGAATGAAAAATTCTCCCCCTCTTTTAACAATATATTTAAACAAGGCGCGCAAATAAACTTATATTCTTCAGGGTTGGTTTTTATTTTATTTTTTCTGATTTTTTATACAATCTCTTCACGCAGCAAAAATTTCCGAAAACCGGCGCTTTCATTATGTATTTTTTCTACCGGATTTGCCGGGATGTTGTTTGATCTGATTTTAATTTTTGCTTTCCAGGTGCTTTTCGGTTATATTTTTTACTGGCTGGGATTATTGGTAACTGCCTTTATGGCCGGTGTAATGGTAGGTGGTATGTGGATGTCTTCTTACATTAAAAAAGCAGAAACCGCAGCACCGGCAATAATAAAGTTAGAAGTAGTTGTAATAGTTTTTGCATTTTTATTACCCTGGATATTTCTAAATGCAGGTCCTCTATTGGTTCATAAATGGTTTGATGCAACCCTGAGGATTATATTTTTAATTCTCTCCGGCATATCCGGGGTTTTAGTTGGAGCTGAATTTCCCCTGGCTAACAAAGAATATCTGAAATTGTCACCAAATTTAAGTGGTACTGCCGGTTTACTATACAGCTCCGATCTTTTGGGTGGATGGCTGGGTGGTATTATTGGTGGTGTATTACTTTTACCTATTTTAGGGATTTTTGAAACTTCTTTGGTTATAGTAATGTTTAAAATTACCAGTTTAGCAATATTTATAATTGCCTTAAAAAAGAAATAAAAGTTAAGCAGATCAAAGCAACTTTAATAAACCATTCGAGCACTCCATTCTACTGAAAAACCCTGCAAAATCATATTTGCATTTTATAACTTTTATTTTTCAATCACTAAATATAACCGATATTACGTATAAACACCTAAAAATTCAGATAAAAAAAGTTTACTTTTGAAGCCACATAATAGGATTGTATGCTATATATATCTGTTTATTATCAAATAAATCACTTCAACTACAGGTAGAAAAAGTTTTTTATGGTAAGCATTGATGATGGTATGAATATAAACAAAATATCTTTATCTTTTCCAAAGGATCAGGAAAAAATTTATCAAGATTATTATTTTAAAGATTCGTTGCGTGTTTTTAGAATTTCTTTTTTATTGGTAATATTGATTTATGGGCTTTTTGGTATACTGGATACTGTTTTCGCAACTGAAAAAAAAGAACTTTTATATCTTATCCGCTTTGGAATTGTAATACCTTTTTTACTAATTGTTTTTTTGTTATCTTTTTTTGGTTTTTTCAAAAAAATATGGCAGTGGCTGGTATTTTCAGCCTATATTATAGCCGGAAGCGGAATTGTAGCAATGATAACTCAAAAACCAGAGGATCACATATATTATGCAGGGCTAATGTTAGTATTTTCAGCCGGCTATTTTATTGTCAAGCTGCGTTTTTTACTGGCATCATTGGCCGGCTGGTCTATTTTGCTGATATTTAATGTAGCTGTAATTTGGTTTTCTAATACTCCATCCAAAATGATACTGGCATACAATTTTGTTTATGCCTCTGCCAATATTATAAACATGGTTGCAGCCTATTATATCGAATTTTTTAACCGCCGTCAGTACTACCTTTCACGCAAGTTAACCCGAAAAAAAGCAGAACTTGAAGAATCTAATAAAAACCTCGAAATAAACGTAAAAGAAAGAACAAAAGAGTTAATTGAAAACGAAAAAAAATACAGAGATCTCGTTGAGGATATAAATGATGTAATATTTTCTATTAATTCTAAAGGTATATTCACATATATGAGTCCTGTAATAAAAAACATAACAGGTTATGCACCCTCAGAATATATAGGTTCTCATTTATCTTTTTTTATCCATCAGGATAACTTAAAAACACTATTAAATGATATTAAAAATTTAAAAGCGGGGAAATATTATCAAAGTGATTACAGGGTTAAAACAATATCGGGTAAAAACGTTTGGTTTAGAATTTCCGTAAAAAACGTTATAACCAACAATAATCCTGTAGAATATCGCGGTGTTGCCCAAAATATCACAAAGCGAAAAAATGCGGAAGAAGCTTTTAAAAAAAGCAACCGGCGTCTGCAGTCAGTTTTGCAATCGCAAAAAGAGATGATATGCCGGTTTAATTCTGATACCACTATTACATATGTTAATAATGCTTACTGTAAAACTATTGAAAAACCTGCAGAAGAGCTTATAGGCCAAAAATGGATTGATCTTGTTCCTAAAGACCAAAAATCAAAAATTGTTAATAAACTTAAATTACTTACAGAAGGAGAAGAGGATACAATCACTTACACATATAAGATCAACTTGCCAAATGGCGCTTTCAGGTGGATGGAATGGACTAATTATATTATACGTGACAAGGCAGGCAGTTTTTTGGAATTCCAGTCAGTAGGACATGACATCACTGATACAATAGAAAAAGAGAGGCTTGAAAAAGAAGTAAAAGTTGCTCGTAGCACGCTTAAATTTAAACAAAACTTTCTGGCAAACATGAGCCATGAAATACGCACGCCACTTACCGGGGTATTAGGAATGGCAGAAATATTGAAAAGAAGCAAATTAACTCATCAGCAGGAAGATTATCTAAACACCTTAATACAATCAGGCAATAACTTAAAGGAGATCATTGATCTGATACTGGATTATTCAAAAATTGAAGCAGGGCAAGTAAAACTAAAAATGAACCAATTTTCTTTAGAGAAACTTGTTAATGATGCTTCAAAGCTTTATACACCTTTTACAGATAAAAAAAATATTAAGATAATAACCACAATTAGCCCAAAAATACCAAAGTTAATAATCAGTGACAGCCATCGTATAACACAAGTTTTAAACAACCTTATTTCAAATGCCGCTAAATTCACCGAAAAGGGTAAAATATCGGTTAATGCTAATTTAATTGACAGTTTATCTGAAGACAATGATAATATATACATCAAAATTGAAGTTGAAGATACAGGCATGGGAATTAATGCCGAAAAAAAAGAACACATTTTTAAACCTTTTTTTCAGATTGAACAGGATTATAACAGGAGAATTGAAGGGACCGGACTAGGACTGTCAATTTGTAAAGAACTTACAGCTATACTGGGAGGGGATATTGGGGTTGAAAGTGAGCCAGGTAAAGGAAGTAAGTTTTGGTTTACTTTTAAAGCCAAAATTGCACAAGAAAATGTTAAAAGTGTCAGGAAAACAAATTCAAATGATACTTTATCTGCAAAATCATTAAAAATATTACTTGTAGAAGATAAAATAGTAACTCAGAAAGTTGTAACAATATTGCTTAATTCAATTGGCCATGAAGTTGAATCAGTAAATAATGGTAAAGAAGCACTTGATATTTTTGAGCCTGGCAAGTACGACCTTATATTGATGGACATTCAAATGCCTGTAATCGATGGCATCACTACTACAAAAAAGCTCAAAAAAAAGTATTCTGATTTGCCTCCTATAGTTGGCCTTAGTGCTAATGCATTTGAAGGCGACAGAGAAAAATATATAAAACAGGGGCTTGATGAATACATCACCAAACCCGCTAAAAAGGATGATTTTGAAAAAATAATAAAGAAGTTGGGAATTTAGAATTATAAAGACCAACTAAAATACCCGGGAGATGGAAACCTCAGATAGGAGTTTCCATCCTCCGGAACCATATAACGAAGGATTTATCTGCAAAAATAAGTTTTCATAGTTATGTAGTTGTGTTTAATATAGTGCAATCATAAAAAAGGTTTGATAATTTGGTGTGAAATCATGATATTTGTTAATAATCTTACCACGAAATAAAATTTTTTCTCCAAAAATACGTTTAGGTGATTGATTTACTGGTATTTTGACCCTGCCAGACATTTTATTTTTTTATAGGAGTTTTATTTTCAATTGTTTAATACTAAAGATTGTTACAAAAACAGTTACTTTTTAATAAAATAATTAATATTAAGCCATTAACGGTCAGGAGTATACAAAAGTGAATAAGCTTCGCGTTATTGATATTGTGATCAAAAGAGGTAATAATAATAACGGATAACTTGTGATCCGATTTTTCGGGATTACTTATTACTAAAATTTTAAATAATAAAACTTTAAATACATTATATGCAGATGAAAAATCTTAAAAACACAGCAATTATATTAATTGCTTTTGCATTGCTATTTGCCTGTAAAACCCAGGAAGAGCTAAAAGTTGTTGAAAAACCGGAAAAAGAAAAAATTGATAAACCCGAAAAAGACATAGAAAAAGTTAAATACGATGATATAATAGTAAAGGAAGAAAAGGTTTCGCTTGAACTTCTTGAAGAAAAAGACTTAGAGGTTCATGATAAAAACCGGTTTTTTGTTATTTTAGGTAGTTTTGAATATAAGGAAAATGCGGAAAATTTTATGCAGCAACTGAAAGAAAAGGGTTTTGAACCTTTCATGCTACTGACTGATTTTGGTTTTCACCGTGTTAGTGTTGATTCATTTGTTGATGAAGATGACGCAAGAGATTATATTCAAAAAATACGATCCAGATATCAGGCATATAATGATACATGGTTATTAATAAAAAAGTAATTATTTGTGGTTTAAACTATAGAAAAAACCTCAGTTATCAACTAATAATTATCCATTTTACACTAGTAACTAATACTAAAAAGCCAAATAAAACTTGAATTAAACCGCCAGAGGTCAAAATATTTGATTTAATGAACAGTTTTTTTGGTTACAGGCCGTTTGAATTTAGCAAAAACCGCTGACAGTCTTAACAGCTAAAGTTTGAATAGTTTTTGTCAGGTAAGATTTATACGATTTACTATTTCGGAGTTTTTTTTGTTCTTTTCTGCAGTTCTTTCATCTTTTCTTCATAACCGGGTTTTCCGAGCAAGCCAAACATGTTGGCCTTATATGCCTCTACTCCCGGCTGGTCGAAAGGATTTACATTAATAATATATCCGCTTAAAGCACAGCTCATCATGAAGAAATAAAGAAGTTCACCAATATTTTTCTCATCTAATCCGGATAGCGATAATTTTATAACAGGCACACCACCTTCTATATGAGCTATTGTAGTGCCTTTTTCAGCCATAGAGTTTACCTGGCCGAGATTTTTACCTGCAATGTAATTTAGTCCGTCAAAATCATCATTATCTTTTGGAATTTTTAATTCTTTTTTATTCTTTCCTGCAAATAATACTGTTTCAAACATTAATCTTTTACCTTCCTGTATATATTGCCCCATTGAGTGCAGGTCTGAAGTAAAGTTCACTGCTGCAGGGAATATACCTTTATTATCTTTACCTTCGCTTTCGCCAAAAAGTTGTTTCCACCATTCGGTAAAATAATACAGGTTTGGTAAATAGTGTGCCATTATTTCAATAACTTTACCTTTGTTATGAAGAATATTTCGGGTAGTAGCATAAAGGAAGGCCGGATTTTTGAAAATATCATTAGTTTTCAAAAGGTAATTTTTCATATTGCAGGCTCCGTTAATCAGCTGTTTGATGTCGTATCCTGCAGCAGCTATAGGTAAAAGACCTACTGGTGTAAACACCGAATATCTTCCCCCTACATTATCGGGTATAGTATAAGTTGCATACCCTTCTGCTTCAGCAAGTTTTCTTAAGGCTCCTTTATTGGCATCTGTAATTGCAATAATTCGGTTTTTGGCGTCTTTCTTTCCGTATTTATTTTCGAGATGTTCTTTAAGAAACCGAAAAGCTATTGCTGTTTCTGTTGTAGTACCCGATTTTGAAATAACTATTACAGAGTATGATTTATCATCAAGCCACTTCAGTAGCTGGTAATGGTAATCTTCTGAGAGATTATGTCCGGCAAATACAATTTTGGGATGTTTGTGTTTTTCTTGTTGTATTGGAAAGTGGTTATTCAATGCTTCAATTACTGCTCTTGCACCAAGGTATGACCCTCCTATACCTGCAACAACAATAACATCAGAGTTTGCCGTAATTCTATCGGCTTCTTCTAAGATTTGTTTTAAAAAATCGTTATTGATATTCCCGGGAATATCAACCCAGCCTAAAGCATCTTTTCCTTTCCCGGTTTTTTTCAAAATATTATCAAAATGAAAAGCTGTTTCGTTTTGAAATATTTTAACTTCATCATGGCTGACAAAGTCAGCTACTCCATCAATATTAAGCCTGAGATCAATCATATTTAAACTGATAAATATTATTCAAGTTTTCTGGCAATCTCAACTGTTTCAAAAGCTTCTATGATATCGCCTACTTTAATATCATTAAAATTTTCAACATTAAGGCCACATTCATAACCTGAATGCACTTCTTTAACATCTTCCTTATACCTTTTTAAAGACCCAAGCTTACCGGTATAAATCACAATTCCATTGCGAATAACACGCACATTTGAGTTGCGATGTATTTTACCATCCAGAACATAGCAGCCTGCCACGTTGCCCACTTTGGTTATCTTGAATACATCCCGGACTTCAAGGTTGCCTTTAATTTTTTCTTCAATTTCGGGTGAAAGCATACCTTCAATGGCTGATTTAAGCTCATTTATGGCATTATAAATCACCGAATATATTCTTATGTCTATCTCCTCTTGTTCGGCGAGTTTTCTCGAAGATGGGGAAGGCCTTACCTGGAACCCAATGATGATTGCATTTGATGCTGAAGCCAGCAACACGTCACCTTCAGTTATAGGTCCGACAGCTTTATGTATTATGTTAACCTGGACTTCTTCTGTTGAAAGTTTAAGAATAGAGTCGCTTAAGGCCTCTACAGATCCGTCAACATCACCTTTAACAATAATGTTAAGTTCTTTAAAGTCACCGATAGCAATTCTTCGTCCTATCTCATCGAGAGTTATATGTTTTTGAGTACGCAAGCCTTGTTCTCTGACAAGTTGTTGTCTTTTTGCAACAATATTTTTTGCTTCCTGCTCATTATTCAGCACATTGAATCTTTCACCAGCCTGTGCTGCTCCATTAAGTCCAAGCATTAAAACGGGTGTTGATGGTCCGGCTTCTTTAATACGCATACCCCGTTCATTAAACATTGCTTTCACTTTACCATAATTTACACCTGCAACCACCATATCTCCTACTTTCAGTGTACCGTTTTGCACCAGAATAGTAGTTACATAGCCTCTTCCTTTATCAAGCATAGACTCAATAACGGTACCTGATGCTTCTTTATTTGGATTGGCTTGTAAAGCAAGTATTTCAGCCTCAAGCAATACTTTTTCCAAAAGCTGGTCAATATTTTTTCCATGTTTTGCTGATATTTCCTGGCATTGATATTTACCTCCCCAGTCTTCAACAAGAATATTGAAGTTAGCAAGCTCTTCTTTTACTTTTTCAGGGTCAGCAGTTGGTTTGTCGATTTTATTAATAGCGATGATTATGGGCACACCTGCTGCCTGGGCATGATTTATGGCTTCTTTTGTTTGTGGCATAACGCTGTCATCGGCTGCCACAACAATTATAGCCACATCAGTAATCTTTGCTCCCCTTGCACGCATGGCAGTAAAAGCCTCGTGACCGGGTGTATCAAGGAAGGTAATAAATTTATTATCATCAAGTTCAACAGAATAAGCACCAATATGTTGCGTTATACCACCGGATTCACCGGCTATAATATTGGAATGCCTAACATAATCAAGCAGCGAGGTTTTACCGTGATCTACATGGCCCATCACCGTAATTATTGGCGCCCTGGGTTCAAGATCCTCTGGATCATCTTGTTCTTCTTCATCAACAACTTCCTGATCATCAACACTAACAAAATTTACCGAATATCCAAATTCATCAGCAACAATAGTAATCGTTTCAGCATCAAGCCTTTGGTTAATTGAAACAAACAAACCCATATTCATGCAAACCGAAATAACTTCAGTAACGTTAACATCCATAAGGTTAGCAAGCTCATTAGCGGAAATAAACTCGGTTACTTCCAGTGTTTTCTCATTTGCTTCGCTCTGTTGCTGATCTTTAAGCTTTTGTTGTTGAATCAGTTCACGTTTTTGACGCCTGTATTTTGCGGCTTTTGATTTACTTTTTGTGCCACTGAGAGATGCAAGAGTTTCTCTTATTTGCTTTGAAATTTCTTCTTCAGAAATATCCGGCTTGGAATGCTCTTTTTTGCTATGTGACTTCTTTTTGGTTTTTGCAGGCGGCTTTTGCTGCCTTTGTTTTTTGTCTTCAGCTTTTTGCTTCTGTTCTTCCTTAGATTGTTTTATCTCCTGAGATTTTTCTTTTTTTATGCGTTTTCTTTTCCGTTTTTTATAACGCAACTCATCAGAGGAAGAAGCAACAGGTTTCTTTTGTGCTTCCTTGGATTTAGGAAGATCAATCTTTCCTAATATTGTAGGCCCTTCAAGCTTCTGAAATTGGGTTTTTAAAACATCATCTTTTTCTTTATCCTTTTTTTCAGAGGTCTTTTTTATATCAAGTTCAAGATTATCTGATAATGTTGTTTCTTGTTTTTTCTCTTCTGATTTATCTTTGTCAGATGATTCTTTTTTCTTTTCTTTAGTACTGTCAATTTTTTCAGCCGGCTTATCAACCTTCGTTTCAGCACTTGGCTCACTTTTAGTAGCTTTAGCTTCGGCTTTATCTTTTAGAACGGTTTTATCTTTTTCTTTCTTCTTATCATCAACTAAACTATCTTTATCCGGTTTTTTGGTTTTATCTATATCTTTTTTATCTTCTTTATCCTTAGTTGTCTTTACTTTTGCCTTAGAGGGTTTTTTACTTTCTTTTTTCTTATCTTCCTTCTTTACAGCCTTTTTCTTGGTTTCAGTTTTAGCAATTGTATCGGGGTCTATTTTGCCCACAACCTTTGGCCCTGATAGCTTTATCTCTTCACTTTCAATATCTTCAGGAGATTTTGTGTCTAATGAAGATTTAAGATCTTTTATAATTAAGTCTTCTGAAGACGATTCAGCTTCCTTGTCTTCTATATCTTTTTCAGGTGTTTTTGTAGCTTCTTGTTGTTGGTCTCCGCTATCTTTTTTATCATCATCAAGGCTAATTGTTTCACGTTTTAACACACTCTGCCTTGCCTTTTGAGTTGCCTCTTTGAGGTTTTTTTCAGATTGAAACTCCTTACAAAGCAATTCATAGGCCTCTTGGGTAATTTTAGAATTGGGATTACTTGATACGTTAAAACCTTTTTTATTAAGGTAACCGGCAATAGTACTTATCCCAATGTTAAATTCCCTGGCAACTTTACTTAGCCGTAATGTTTTAGTGCCTTCAGTCATATAAGGTATTTAAGTTTAAAAAATGCCAAGCATTAAAAATGAAACAAAGTTATATAAATTAATCAAATTCTGCTTTTAGTATACGTATAACCTCATTTATAGTTTCTTCCTCAAGATCGGTTCGTTTAACCATATCTTCTACAGGCAAATTGAGAACACTTTTGGCCGTATCTAAGCCAACAGCTTTAAATTCACTAATCACCCAGTCTTCTATCTCATCAGAAAACTCAGACAGGTCAACATCTTCAGTATCAGAATCTGTTTCTCTGTAAACATCAATTTCATATCCTGTAAGCATTCCTGCGAGCTTAATATTAAAGCCTCCTTTACCTATAGCCAATGAAACCTGGTCGGGTTTTAGAAACACTTCAGCTCTTTTATTTTCTTCATCAATATTAATAGAAGTAATTTTTGCAGGGCTAAGCGATCTTGAAATATATAAAGATTTATTTGTTGTATAATTGATAACATCAATATTTTCATTTTTCAGTTCTCTTACTATTCCATGTATTCTTGAACCTTTCATTCCAACACAGGCACCAACAGGGTCAACCCGCTCGTCATAAGATTCAACAGCCACTTTGGCACGCTCACCGGGTTCCCTAACAATTTTTCTTATAGTTATCAGCCCATCATACACTTCAGGTACTTCCTGTTCGAACAGGCGTTCAAGAAATACCGGTGAAGTCCTGGATATAATAATCAGTGGATTATTGTTTTTTATTTCAACTTTTGAAACAACTGCACGTATAGTATCTCCTTTACGGAAAAAATCTGAAGGTATTTGTTCTTCTTTAGGCAAAATAAGTTCTATACCTTCATCATCCAGAACTAATAATTCTTTTTTCCAAACCTGATATACCTCCCCCGTAACAACCTCGCCAATACGTTCCTGATACTTCTTATATATATCATCCTTTTCAAGTTCCAGGAGCTTGGAAGCAAGATTTTGCCTTATAGCCAAAATTTCCCGCCTGCCAAAATCACTCATCTTAACAGGTTGAGAAACCTCCTCTCCAATCTCAAAATCAGGCTCAATTTTTATGGCATCGCTGTAAGCAATTTGTTTGTTAGGGTCTTCAACCTCGTCATCGTCAACAATCACCCTGTTATGCCATACCTCAAGATCACCTTTCTCAACGTTTACAATTATATCAAGATTAACATCCTGACCATATTTCTTCATCAACATATTTTTAAATACATCTTCCAAAATTACCATCATAGTTGATGGTTCGATGTTTTTAAACTCTTTGAATTCCGTAAAGGATTCAACTAAATTTATATTTTCCATTTTTGTTAAAAATAAAACAATATTCCTTTTTAATATTATACTTTTTTGATATCAATACAGTCTCGATAAAAACTATACAATTTAAAATGCCGCTTTTATTTTGGCTTCTTTAATTTTTTCAAATTTAATAAACCTGCTCTTAATTTCATTTTTCGCAGTTTGCCGGCCTTTATCAACAATGTCTTTCTCAAGCAACAGTAGTTCAACTCCATCATTTTCAGCACTTATTAACTTGCCTCTTATTTTATCATTATCATAAGTCTCCACAACAATATTTCTCCCTATATTTTTTTTATATTGGCGAAATACTTTCAATGGTTTGCCAACACCGGCAGATGACACCTCCAGTTTAAAATCTTCCTCATCACGATTCAAAAAACTTTCAATGTGTTTACTAAGTCTGGCACAATCAGAAATAGTTATATCATTATCGCCGTCTACAAAAACTTTTATTTTATTTTGTTGTGATATTTTTACATCAACAGCAAACATATCACTTCCCTGACAATAATCATTAATAATATTTAAGATTTTTTGCTTTCCTAACATAGCGTATACGTAATAAAATAGGGGACTTAGCCGCCCCCTTTCTTAAAACAACTTCATTGCAATTATTGTGCAAAAATACAAAAAAAACAGCTAACACAAAAAACATCAACGATTTTTACAAAATATTTTTCAATTTTGTGGTAAAAACTTTTTGATTAGAGATTATAAATTTAAAAATTATTAGTTATCAATAACACAAATTATTTAAAAGATTTATATATACAATAACAATTAATGATATTCCAAAATCTTATTACACTTGAAACTTTTATAAGTTAAACTACAAATAATTTTCAGATTCCCGGCAAGGCTTTTTTTTTGTAAAAAATTATCAGCTTTAAAATTTATCCAATATTGAAAAAAAGTTTTTTTGTCTCCAAAAAAACAAACAACTATGCTTAAATTGCAAAAAGCATTGATCTGTTTAAAAAAAAAAACTATTTTTGTCATTGCTTTAAGTTTTTTTCATACACAAACTTAATTTTCATTTAATCATGAAGGTTTACTCAGTTTTATTAATATTATTTTTCTTTTGTATTGCTGACAATTATGGCCAGGTACCTCTTCGAGACAGGCATCATTTAGTTTTCGGCATAGGAGGAAGCGGTTTTATGGGTGACTTGGGTGGGGCAGATGATGTAGGGAGTCAATATATTCGTGATTTTGACTTTAAAGCTGTCAGGCCTTCGTTAATATTGGGTCACAAGTATTATATTACTGAAGATGTTGCACTTCGCAGCAATGTTGTATACGGTCAAATATCGGGTAATGACAGGTATACTGATCAAATTCACCGTAATAACCGCAACATCCATTTTCGTTCGTCTTTGGCTGAATTATCATTTCAAGGTGAATATTATTTTTTTAGTGCTGAAAGAATCGGGGCTAGTTATCGAAGAATAACCGGTACCCGGGGTTGGATGGGGTATAATATTTATGCATACGCATTTGGCGGAATAGGTGGTTTTTATTTCAATTCCAAAGCAAAATTTAATAAAGACAAGTACATGGAATTAAACCATGGCACAGTAGATTATGAAGATTTGCCTGATGATGGATGGTATGAGCTTAGGCCTTTAAGTACCGAAGGGCAAGGGTTTTTCCCAACCCGCGATAAATACAATCAGATTCAACTATCCATGCCTTTAGGAATAGGAGTCCTGTTTCAGATAAACAGAACTTTTTCTGTTGGTTTGGAATATGGATTCAGAAAAACATGGACAAATTATATTGATGACGTTGGTTCAACATATATAGATCCTGTTATTTACAGGAAAATGTGGCCAGATGATCCGCAAAAAATTGCTCTTGGCGAATATTTTTCAAACCCGACCAACAATTCACTGGGCGAAAATGTTACTGCACCCGGTCAACAAAGAGGTGGCTCGAGTTCAAATGATTCATATATGTTTGGATTTATTACTTTGTATTATAGGCTTTCGGGCTTTGGCCCCGGTTATGGGTTACCTTGGTTTTAACATATCTTGATTATATTAGAATTATATAATTTTTGTTTTCAAAAAAATATCGACCAGCAACTTGCGTTAGCTATTACATAATGATTAGTGCAATATTTTTTATTGTAATTTCTAATTGAAGTAATGAAAATATCAAAAAAAGGTTTTTTTACACTGTTGTTTTTACTGCCTATGCTTTTATACGGGCAAAACAGTGAATTGGGGGGATTTTACGGGTTATCATATTACCTGGGTGATTTGAATCCTTCAAGGCAATTTGCGATGTCAAGATTCGCCTTTGGTGGTCTTTATCGTTATAATATTGATGATCATAAAAGCCTTAGGTTTAATGGTTATTATGGAAGCGTCGAAGCTGATGATGCTGTTATTGGTTATAATAAAGATCGCAATCTTCATTTCAGGTCATCAATAGCTGAAATTTCGCTTCAGGTTGAGATTAACTTTTTGCCTTTCAATCCTGAAGACCTCAACAGCACACATACACCCTATGTTTTCGGTGGTATAGGCGGGTTTATGTTTAATCCTCAGGCAAAAGATGAAAATAATAAATGGCACGACCTTCAGCCACTGGGTACAGAAGGGCAATATAGTGATAATTATCCCGAAAATAACCCATATGACTTATATGCCGCATCATTTATTTTTGGTGTTGGATATAAATTCAATATTACAGAACGATTTACCGGGGGGCTTGAGTGGGGCATGAGAAGAACAACAACAGACTATCTGGACGATGTCAGTACTATATACCCCGATCCGGATGATTTATCGCCCCTGGCACGCGAGCTTTCAGACAGATCTATAAGTGATGGAAAAAAAACTAATATGATGCGCGGAAATCCTAACAGAAAAGATTGGTATTCTTTTGCAGGTTTTGTTCTAACATTCAGGTTTCCCAAATGGTGGGAGGATGATTGTCCGTTCTCACCTTATAATTAAAAAATCTTAAACTTATACTATAAGTTTTTATTTATCAAAACATTTTAAGAAATTTGCATATTTGGATCGATTTAAACAGAATATTTTTTATAATAAAACATGGATTTTAAAGAAAAAATTGATTATAAAAAAGTACCCCGCCATGTTGCTATTATTATGGATGGAAACGGCCGATGGGCAAAAAGCAGAGGGAAAGAACGTATTTACGGACACGAAAATGGTATTAATGCAGTCAGAGAAACTCTGGAAGCAGCCGGAGAGCTACAAATACCCTATATCACTATATTTGCCTTTTCCACTGAAAACTGGAACAGGCCTAAAAAAGAAGTCGACACACTTATGGAGTTACTTGTAAGTGTTATTAGAAAAGAATCTCAGGAGCTTTGCAAAAACGGTATTAAGCTACATACAATAGGTGATTTAATGACATTACCCGAAAAATGTCAGAAAGAACTTAAAGAAGCATTAAACATAACCAAAAATAATAACAAACTAAATTTAATCGTTGCATTAAGCTACAGTGCCAGGTGGGAAATAGTTAATGCAGCAAAACAATTAGCAAAAGATGTTAAAGAAGAAAAAATCAAATTGGAAAATATTAATAACAACATCTTTGAAAAATATTTAACAACAAGCAATTTTCCAGACCCTGACTTGTTAATAAGAACAAGCGGCGAATTAAGAATAAGTAATTTTTTGTTATGGCAAGTTGCTTATAGTGAATTTTATTTTAGCCCTGTTTTATGGCCCGATTTTACAAAACACGATTTTTTCCAGGCAATATTTGAATATCAGAAAAGAGATAGACGTTTTGGAAAAACCAGCGATTATTAATTAAAAAGCTTTTAATGTTTATAAATAAACCATTTGATATACTTTTAAGAATAACAGGTATAATAATGTCAAAAAAAATAATAATAACATCAATTGTTTTACTATTTCTGTCATTACAGGTTATTTCTCAAGATAACATTGATGATAGCCAAATAAGCGTAGATTATGACAATCCGAGGGAGTATACTATAGGTGGAATTTCCGTTTCGGGAGCCAGGAATATTGAAGAAAGTATAATTTTAATGGTATCAGGGCTCAGTGCCGGTGATAAAATTTTAGTGCCGGGGGAAGAAATATCCGAAGCTATTCAGAATTTGTGGAAACAGGGATTATTTCAAAATGTAATAATTTCGATAACTTCAATTGAAGATGAGTTTATATATTTAAATATAGATCTTGAGGAAAGGCCCAGGCTGGCAAGATATGAACTCGAGGGGGTCAGGCGGTCTGATAAAAGAAACCTAGAAGAAAAACTTGATTTAGAACGAGGCGACGTTGTAACGCAAAATCTTTTGGTTAGAGCTGAAAACACTATAAAAGACTATTTTATCGAAAATGGTTATCTAAAACCCACTATTGATTACATTAAGGAACCCGACTCAGTTCAACCCGAAAACGTAAATCTTGTATTCAACATTGACCGTGGTGAACGTGTCAGAATTAAGTCTGTTAATATATATGGAAATGAAGAGTTAAGCGATTGGGAAATAAAGCGGTTAATGGAAAACACTCGTGAGCGGAGCCTTAGATTTATTTTTTCTTCATCTAAATTTATTGAAGAGGATTTTGAAAAAGATAAACAAAGCATCATTAACAGGTATAATGAAATAGGAAAAAGAGATGCCAGGATAGTTAAAGATTCGATATATTTTGTTGAAGACGATCGTATTAAAGTTGATTTGCATATTGAAGAAGGCCAAACCTACTATATAGGCAATATCAGATGGGTTGGAAATACTGTTCATTCTTCGGAAACGCTTGATAGGGTTCTTGGCATAAAAAAGGGTGATATTTACAATCAAACTTTGCTGGACAGAATGATTTACATGAATCCTGAGGGTGTTGATGTTAGTTCTCTCTATCTTGATGACGGTTACCTGTTTTTTGACATTAATCCGGTGGAAGTAGCTATTGATGGTGATTCTATAGATCTGGAAATCCGCATGCATGAAGGCAAGCAAGCAGAAATAAACAGAGTAACGGTAAGGGGAAATACGAGAACAAATGACCACGTAATACTACGAGAAATAAGAACACGCCCGGGACAATTGTTTAGCAGGAGAGATATTATCCGTAGCCATCGTGAAATTGCACAACTTGGGTTTTTTGACCAGGAAAGCATAGATGTAAATCCAAGGCCTAATCCTGAAGATGGTTCAGTTGATCTTGAGTATATTGTCGAGGAAACATCTTCGGATCAGATAGAGTTATCAGGCGGCTGGGGAGGCGGTCGTATAATTGGAACAGTTGGGTTGATATTTAACAATTTCTCAACGAGAAATCTTTTTAATAGAGATGCATGGCAGCCTTTGCCCACCGGTGATGGTCAGCAACTATCCTTGAGAGCACAAACCTACGGGCGGGGGTATATATCTTACAGCCTCTCATTTATGGAACCATGGTTAGGTGGTGAAAAACCAAATGCTTTGCGACTTTCTTTATACAGAACAACCCACCGACGTGAATTACCCAGAGATCATGAAGATTTTGGTTATTACACCATTATAGGATCATCAGTAGGACTATCGAAAAGACTTAATGTACCCGATGATTACTTTTTCCTCAGACAAGCTGTGAATTACCAGTATTATGATATTTCAAAAAACAGCCCGGTACCGTTTATGTTTGAAGAAGGAACAGCAAACAATTTAAGCTATCAAATCGGGTTTGGAAGAAATTCAATAGATGCCCCGCTGTTTCCTAGGTCAGGTTCAGAAGTATCATTGACATTGCAATTAACACCACCATACAGTTTGTTTTCTGATTTAGACTACACCAAGGCAACCGATCAGGAAATATTCAAATGGCTTGAATATCATAAATGGGACCTGAAAACGGATTGGTATACCACTTTAGTAGGTGATTTGGTATTATCAACGAAGTTCCGATTCGGATTTTTGGGGTATTATAATTCTGATATCGGCCAACCACCTTTTGAAAGATATTATCTGGGTGGTGACGGTTTGACCGGATGGGAGATAGACGGTCGTGAAGAAATTGCCTTAAGAGGTTATGACGACAGATCGCTAACACCTATGGATCAACAAATGCAACCCATAGGTGCCAATATATATAACCGCTATACTGCTGAATTAAGATATCCAATATCATTAAACCCCATGGCAACTATCTATGCACTAGGATTTGTAGAAGGAGGAAATTCTTGGTTAAAATTTAAAGATTTCAACCCTTTTGATATAAAACGTTCGGCCGGTGTCGGGGTTAGAGTATTTTTACCAATGTTCGGCTTACTAGGAATTGACTGGGGGTATGGATTTGACGAAATACCCGGAATTCCCGGAGCCAATGAAGGACAGTTTCATTTCTCGATCGGACAAGAAATTGATTAATAAATTAATAAAATCATAAAAATATATGGTTTCTTTATGATTTTATTTAATGCAAATAAATTACCTGGTTTTAATAATAATCAATAACTAACACAACAATTAAATTAACAGAATAACATTAATTTTAGGAGGCAAAAAAATGAAAAAAACAGCAATTTCATTATTGTTTTTAGTTTTTGTAGCATTTGCAGCAAATGCACAAAATTTTGCATATATAGACACTGAATATATTATGGATAATATCCCTGAATATCAGGCAGCACAAATGGAGCTGGAACAAATTTCAACTGAATGGCAGGAAGAAATTGAGGCCAAATTCAAAGAAATAGACAAGCTATATCAAGACTACCAGGCTGAAGCTGTTCTCTTGCCTGATGATATAAAGCGTGAGCGTGAAGAAGAAATAATGGAAAAAGAAAGAAAAGCCAAAGAGCTCCAGATGCAACGTTTTGGAGAAGGTGGCGACTTATTCCAAAAACGCCGGGAATTAATACAGCCAATTCAGGACAAGATTTACGAAGCTGTTGAAGAAATTGCTGCTTCAGGGAATTATGCTATAATATTTGATAAGGCAAGTGGTCCGTCAGTATTTTATACCGATGTTGAATATGACCTTAGCGATAAGGTACTTCAAAATCTAGGTTACCGCAATTAAAAAAAAATATTGTTTTAATATTATATCACTTCTTGTTTAACAGGCGTTTTATCTCATTAAGCTTCATCAAAGCTTCAACGGGGGTAAGAGTATTCACATCCGTATTAAGAATATCTTCTTTAATCTGCTGTAAAAGCGGGTCATCAAGTTGTATGAAACTTAATTGATAATCATCCTGTTTTAATTTTTTGTCTTTTTGTTTTTGATTAAGATGCTTTAAACTTTTATTCCCGTCGACTGTATGCGATTTTTCCAGGTTCGACAGTAAAGAGTATGCCCTGTCTGTTATAACTGAAGGTATGCCTGCCATACGTGCAACATGAATACCAAAGGAATGTTCGCTGCCACCTTCGGCGAGTTTTCTTAGAAATATCACCTTATTATGCATCTCTTTAACAGTAACATTAAAGTTTTTTATCCTTGAAAAATTGGCAGCCAATTCATTCAGCTCATGATAGTGTGTAGCAAAAAGTGTTTTAGCCTTAAACAAAGGATGCTCATGCAAATACTCTGCTATTGCCCAGGCAATGCTTATCCCATCATAGGTGCTTGTACCTCTTCCTATCTCATCAAGGAGTATAAGGCTGCGATTTGATATATTATTAAGAATTGAGGCTGTTTCATTCATCTCAACCATAAAAGTTGATTCGCCGGAAGAAATATTATCGGAAGCACCGACACGGGTAAATATTTTATCAACAAAACCAATAGATGCCTTTTTAGCAGGTACAAAGCTTCCCATCTGTGCCAAAAGAACTATTAATGCTGTTTGCCTTAGCAATGCTGATTTACCTGACATGTTTGGCCCGGTAATTATCATTATCTGTTGTTTTTCATTATCAAGAAATACATCATTTGAAACGTACTCCTCTCCTACCGGCATACTCTGTTCTATAACGGGATGCCTTCCCTCTTTAATATCTATAACATAACTATCGTTGATTTCGGGCCTCACGTATTCATAATGTTTTGCAACATTGGCAAAACATAATAAACAGTCAAGCTTTGCAATAAGACCTGAATTTATTTGTATTGGCTCAATATATTCCGAAAGAGCCGCTAATAGGTCATTATAAATTTGTTCCTCCAAAATTAGTATCTTCTCTTCAGCCCCAATGATTTTTTGTTCATACTCTTTCAGCTCCGGTGTTATATAGCGTTCGGCATTTACTAAAGTTTGCTTACGTTCCCATTCTTCGGGTACTTTATTTTTATGAGTATTTGTAACTTCAATGTAATAACCAAAAACATTATTATGTGCAATTTTCAAAGATGGAATACCTGTACGTTCTAGCTCCCGCTGTTTAAGATTAAGCAAATAATCTTTTGCCGAGTGTCTTATTGATCGGAGTTTATCTAATTCAGAGGATACACCCTCATTAATAACTTCACCTTTTGATATTAAAACGGAGGGCTCTTCCTTAATCTCGGCTGCAATCCTCTTACTAATAATAGAACAGGGATTAAGCTGTTCAGATATTTTTTGAAGAGGGTGACTATTTGTCTCTGATAAAACATCTTTCATTGGCTCTATAGATTTTAAAGCCCTTTTGATTTGCAGCACTTCCCTTGGGTTGATTTTTCTAACTGCCACTTTAGATATAAGCCTTTCAAGATCGCCAATACATTTTATCCATTTACCCAACTTTTCCGATAATGCATCATCATTATACAAATGATCAACCACATCATGCCTTTCGGTTATCATACTTTTTTCTTTCAGAGGAAGAGTAATCCAGCGTTTCAATAACCGGCTTCCCATTGGAGAAATAGTATGATCAATAACATTAACCAATGTCGATGCATCTTCATTTATGCTATATAAAAGCTCAAGATTTCGTATTGTAAATTTATCCAGCCACACATATTGATTTTTATCAATTCGTGATATCTTGGTAATATGCGACAAATTATCATGATGGGTGTCGGAGAGATATTGCAAAACAGCGCCGGCGGCAATAATACCCAGATTTAAATCTTCTATGCCAAAGCCTTTATATGATATCGTTCCAAAGTGGTTTAAAAGTAAATCATCAGCAAATTCTTTTGTAAAAGCCCAATCATCGAGTGTGGTTGTATAGTATTTCCCGGAGAAACTATCATTAAACTTTTGAATCTTATTTTTCTGGACAACAAACTCGCTTGGTTTAAAACTTTGTATCAGCTTGTCAATATATTCCTGGTTACCCTGCTCAGCTAAGAACTCGCCGGTAGAAACGTCAAGAAAAGCAATTCCAAACTGTTTATCCTGGATATGTATTGCGGCCAAAAAATTATTTTCTTTCAATTCAAGCACTTTATCGCTGAACGAAATTCCAGGTGTAACAAGCTCAGTTACTCCTCTTTTAACAATTTTCTTAGCTTTTTTGGGATCTTCCAGCTGATCGCAGATGGCAACACGCTGGCCTGCCTTCACAAGCTTGGGTAAATACGCATCCAAAGCATGATGGGGAAATCCTGCTAACTCAACATAAGATGCAGCTCCATTAGCACGGCGTGTCAATACAATACCAAGTATCTTTGAAGTCTTTATGGCATCTTCACCAAAAGTTTCATAAAAATCCCCTACTCTGAACAACAACAATGCATCAGGGTATTTTGCCTTGATTTTATTATATTGACGCATCAGCGGGGTAGAAACTTCTTTATCCTGAATATTGGCCACACCTATTTGTTTAAGTTATTTATTGATAAAACTTATTGCCGGTTAAAACAGTGAATTATAAGCCGGTCAGTAATTTATTCTTTAAAAAAGCCACTTCCAAGATTATAATCAGTGTTTTATAATAACAAAAATAATCAAACAACAACTATCAGACAAAATAAAATTATGAACATTAAGTATTATTTTAATAATAATTTTGTAAAATATTATTTCTATAGGTTTTTATAATTTAGCAGAAATTTTCCGTTATTACTGGTAGAAGATTAACTTTAATAAATTAATGGGACGCATACTAGCAATTGATTATGGCCAAAAACGAGCAGGGCTTGCGGTAACAGATAAAGAAAAAATTATTGCCAATGGTTTAGCCACAATACATGTAAAAGATCTTATTTCATATCTGAAAAACTATATTGCCAAAGAAGACGTTGAGTGTATTGTGGTAGGTGAACCTTTAGATATGAATAGCCGTGCTTCAGACGCAACAAAATATATTGAACCATTTGTAAAACATTTAAGAAAACAATTTCCTGAGATAACTGTTGAACGTATAGACGAGCGTTTCACTTCACAAATAGCAACCAGGACGATGCTGGATGCAGGTTTAAAAAGAAAATTACGACAAAACAAGGGGCTTGTTGACTCTATAAGTGCCACGCTTATACTTCAATCATATATGGAAATTAAATCATTAAGAAAAAAAGAATCATGATATTACCTATTGTAGCATACGGAGATCCGGTACTAAAAAAAGAAGCCACTCCGGTTGAAAGAGATCACCCAGGCTTAAAAGAGTTGATAAACAACATGTTTGATACTATGTACAATGCCCAGGGAGTGGGGCTGGCTGCTCCGCAAGTAGGTTCAGGTTTACGTGTTTTTATAGTTGATGCCTCACCATTTAAACAAGAAGATAAAAGACTTGAAGGTTTTAAAAAGGTTTTTATTAACCCGGTTATTGTTGAAGAAACCGGAAAAGAATGGTTGTTTAACGAGGGGTGTCTTAGCTTCCCTAAGCTTCGTGAAGATATATGGAGAAAGCCTTCAATAAAAATCAAATATTATGATGAAGATTTCAACCTTCATGAGGAAAAATATGATGGCATTGCCGCCCGCATAATACAGCATGAATATGACCATATAAAAGGAATAGTGTTTATCGACCATATTACACCTTTTAAACGCCGCATAATAAAAAGCAAACTGAACGCTATCTCCAAAGGATTGGTAAATGCTGATTATAAAATGAAAGTACCGGTTAAAAAGCAAAAAACTGTCGGCTGATTAAACATAATTCGAAAAAGTCATATTGATTATGAATTATCATCATCACACTTTATCAAATGGAGTTCGTATAGTTCATCGCGAAAGTATTTCACCGGTAGCTCATTGTGGTATTACTATTAATGTGGGTTCTCGTGATGAAGATAAAAATGAACAGGGGCTGGCTCATTTTATAGAACATTTGATATTCAAAGGAACAAAACGCCGAAAAATGTATCAAGTGTTAAGCCACATGGAAAATGTAGGCGGTGATATAAATGCATATACATCTAAAGAAGATACGTGTATATATGCCTCTTTTTTAAATAAATATTATGCAAGATGGTTTGACTTGTTATCTGACATCATATTTAACTCAACTTTTCCCGAAAAAGCTATTTATAAAGAAAAAGATGTTATACTTGATGAGATTAACTCATATAAAGATACACCGGGAGAACAAATTATTGATGACTTTGATGAGCTATTATTTAATAATCACCCTATTGGAAGGAATATTTTGGGTAACAGTCAAAATATAGAAAAATTTAAACGCAAAGACATCCTTGATTTTTGGGAAAAAAATTATTTAACTTCCAAAATGGTTATTTGCTCTGTTGGCAAAATTAAATTCAGCGAACTGATTGAACTGACAAAAAAATATTTTGAACAATTCCCTTTACAAAAACACAAAAATCGCCGTAAGCCTTTTAAATCATATACTCCAGGCATAAAAGAAATAAAAAAGCATAATCATCAAGTACATTGTGTTATTGGAAACATCGGCTATTCCGGAATGGACAAACGCAAAACAACACTTATTTTACTTAATAACCTGTTAGGAGGCCCGGGGTTAAATTCGCGACTCAATATGGCTATTCGTGAAAAATACGGCTATTGTTACAATATTGAGAGTAATTACCAACCATATTCAGATACAGGAGTTTTTTCGATTTATATCGGCACAGACAACGGGAATTACGAAAAAACTATTGAGCTGGTATACAAGGAGCTGAAAAAACTTATGAATTATAAACTTGGATCTATACAGTTAAAAAGAGCTAAAGAGCAACTTAAAGGACAAGCAGCTATATATTTTGATTCAAATATTAATGAAATGTTATCGATGGGAAAAAATATAATTTTATATGATAAAATCAACACCATTAAAGAAATTTATGAACGAATTGATTCAATAACTTCTTCAAATCTTTTAGAAACAGCCAATGAAATATTTGATCTCAAAAGTTTAAGCAAATTAACTTACAAACCTTAATAACAATTCATGAATTTTCTACCAAAAGATATTGAAGTTTATGCTGAAAAGATAACAGAGCCCGAAACTCCTGTACTTCAACAACTTGCAAGAGAAACCAATATTAAGGTGTTACGCCCAAGGATGTTATCAGGTCATTTGCAGGGCAAATTTCTTGAATTTATTAGCAAGATGGTAAAGCCAGAGCGAATACTTGAAATAGGTACATATACAGGCTATTCGGCTATCTGCCTGGCGCAAGGGTTAACAAATAAAGGAATATTACACACCATTGATAATAATCCCGAGCTCGAAGATATAGCGCTAAAATATATCAATATGGCAGGCCTGAGCGAAAAAATAGTATTACATATAAAAAACGCCATAGATGTTATACCTGAAATCAAAGAAAGTTTTGACCTGGTTTTTTTGGATGCCGATAAAGAAAATTACATTAATTATTATGAAATGGTAATAGACAAAATGAATAAGGGCGGTATATTGCTGGTTGATAATGTGTTATGGAGCGGGAAAGTCCTTAAAGAGCCAGAAAAAGGTGATACGGAAACTCAAAGTATAATCGAATTCAATAATCACATTTCAAATGACAATCGTGTGGAAAACTTTCTTTTGCCATTTAGAGACGGGTTAATGATATTGCGAAAAAAATAAAGATTATAATTTGGCACTTCTATATAAGATTACACACTATTCATCATTATCTACTTCCACCCTGCGGCCTTCAAAAACGTCACCAATATCAATCGAAACTGATATGTGATTTGGAGAGGCGGCAAGATGGTAGTCTGCACGTCCGTAGCTAAATTCAAATCTGGATATTTTTACTCCCATACCCCACGAAAAACCAACAGTGGAAGCCCTTGTTTCGACTTGCATCTCTTGGCGGCGACGGTAATTATAGCCTGCCCTGAAGCTAAGATTATCAGTGGGTAAAAATTCAATACCAAAAATAAAATGATGCATCAACAAATCAGCAAAATCAAAAATATCTGTTTCATCATTAATGCCGGCCTCTTCAAAATGATTGTTATTATATAGTGGACGGGGTTCATAAGTAAGATCATATTTCTGCAGATTATGAGCAACACCATACAACCTTATGGGTGCATTAAGTAATTTTTTCGAAGCCCCGGCAACTATTTCAAAAGGTAAAGATTCGCTGTTTCCACTATGATAATAAGTTACCTGCCTGCCAATATTTCTAAATAATATACTTGCAGCAAATAATTCATCATGATTTATATAACTTCCCGATACATCAGCAGCCAAACCAAATGAACTGTAATCATAAAAATCTGAACCAATTATCTTAAAATTACTTCCAATGTAAAAATTATCGCTGAGCTGACGACCCCAACCAATAATCGCAGAATATTCCCCGGCACCGAAAGTGCCTAGTTTATTTCCCAGTTCATCTGTTTCATCAAATTCGCCGTAACTGATATAATGTATCCTGCCTGTAAAACTACCATACCTTTCAAAAGTATGTGAATATGCAGCAGTGCCATAATGTATATCATCAAAATAATCAACAAAGTTCAGCGACAATTGTTGGTGCATTTCTTCATTTATAAGAGAAGGATAAAACAAAGCCATATTAAGATCATTTTCTGTATCAGGTATCCCATAACCGCCCATAGCAGTAATCCGGGCAGAAGAAGGTAAATTAAGAAACTCGTAAACCCTGCCGCTTTGAGTAATTGCCGGATTGAAAACCAAACAAAGGAAAAAAAATGTTATTAAAAACCTTAAAACACCGAATTTATTCAAAGTATTAATAAATTATAAATGTGATAATAATAAAAACTATACAATAAAAAAGATCATAAAAAAATTTTGTGCTCGTCTTACAATATAACGGGTAACGGAAAAAACAAATCAATTATTATTAATTACATAATTTTACTAAAATAGATAAAATTAATTTACCAAAAAGATTTTTTGAAATTCAAAAATGAAATGCCAAAATTACATTAAAACAAAATTTTTAGCAATCGAATTAAACTGACAAATAGTTAAAAGTAATGATATAAAACATTACAAAATAAATTAATATTTAAATAAACATAAAAAAATATACTTGTAGAATATTAACGGGCAGAAAATCATCAATCGCAGTGTCAACAAATCAGAAATAAAAATTAATGTAAAACACCTTAAACCGGGTATCTACTTAATGAAAATCTACCTACCAGATAATATAATAACAAAACCGGTACAGATAATGCACTGATTCTGAAACTTAGATTGAAATTAAAAGCTTAATTAAACCCTTAATATTTAAGTATTTATATTTTTAAATTATTATTTAAATTAAATACTGGTTTTTCCACTCAATTGTCAGGTATAAAAAAGAAACAATCTTTAATGTGTTTTTCTTTGTCATATATCCTGCTTAAAACAGTTATTTTATATTATGTATATTGATAATATTAAGCTGAGCAGATTTCAGATCTTTTTTTGAATCTTTTGTGATTTTATAATTCTTATTTGTTAAAGCATTTCTTTTTTTATTACTTTAGTTTTGATAACGATTGATATACTTTCAATATAATTTTGATTAAAAAAATAAAAACATTTTGTTACGCTATAATAGAAAATAACAACACTTAAAACGAATGAAAAAGATAACAACCCTGGTATTTTGTGTTTTTATGGCATTTTCACCTATTGTTAAAGGGCAGGTGTTTGAAAGTGCTAGAAATTCGGAATTAACTTTTAATAGTATTGATGGCTACAGGCTTCATCCGGTGGGTAAATATAGATTTTTAACCATAATGGTCAACATCATTTATCCAGATACCGACAAAGACCCATACCCGGGCAGAAACAGGGTATGGGATCCCGCTTATAAAGAGGGTATTAATAATGAAAGCATACCGGTATACCTTGAAGATTTGCTTGACATTGAGTACGACCCTGATAATGTTAATGGAATGATGACAAGATTATATCATGAATCTTCATTTGGCAATTTAATTATATTAGGAGATTTTATTGTTGTAAACATTAAACTGGAAACCCTGAATCCACAGGGAGGCGGATTTCACATTGCAAATTCTGAAATAATAGATAATATTTTTGAACTGATTAACAAAAACGGTGGATTGGACAATACTCTATACGGATATAACAGCATAGATGATTACGACAATAACAATGATGGGAAAATTGATAATGTTATGTTTTTATGGAGGAATACCACAGGCAGGTACGGTAGATCTACCTGGGGAAGAGGGGTTTCAATGTCAAATTTAAACTTTAATATTTTAGCCGGCGGCAAGCTAAATAAGCAGGAGTCAGTCAATTACACGGCTCAAGGTGTTTCAAACAGAAAAGTTATTCCTTTACAGCTTAATGGTATTGTGATGCATGAAGTCTCTCACCATTTTTTTGGAGCAAATAATTTACACTCATCAGGTGGCAACCATTACAGTGGAGGTCGTACCAATACCTGGTTTGGCCTTGAAGGAGGTTATGGATTAATGGGTGGTTACAATTCAGGTTTGGTGTCTTGCAATGGTTATGAACGTTGGCGTATGAACTGGACAAGCCCTAAACATAATCCGGAAGGATACCCCATTCAGGCCAGCAGGAAACCTTCTGATATTTCAAGAGAGGATGGAGAAAAGTCATTTTTATTGAGAGATTTTGTCACAACTGGTGATGTGGTTAGAATAAAACTGCCATACGTCGACTCGGGCGCTTCCAACCAATATATATGGCTGGAAAATCATCAAATTGGAAATAATAACAAGCTGGATTATCTTGAATACTCCATAGGTTATGATGGAAAACCGTGGCATGAATGCCGCCCAAAGGGAACCCCGGGAATATACAGCTATATCCAGGTTGGTAAAGATATTTTGGAAGGAACAGAGAAAGAAGTATATCCATGGAATGAAACAGATAACTTAAGAATAATAAGTGCTGAAGGTAATTGGGATTTCATGAAAATGGAAAATCATGAAGTTAATTGCGTTAGATCAGGATACCAGCACACAGCCAAAAGATATATGCCTAACCCATTATCGGGTTACCAGGATCAAACAACTCATTTTTTTGATAATACCCCTGACAACGAAATGTTAAGCAGTGATGATGGCCACTGGTTAAACATAAAATACAACAGCAATGGCAAAAAAGTGTTAAATAAGGCTTTACCATATTTGGGCGATGAATCGGATGCTTTTACTGATTCAGGGCAAATGAATATTGGTACTAATCCTCCACCGGCAAATCAAAAAACGTCATACACCTATCAACAAGGTGGTAATTTTAAATTACCCGATAGCCTTGACAAAAGAGGAAACTATAAATATTATCAAAATACAAATACTTCAAATATTTATCTTACAGGCTTAAGAATTGATATGACAGAAAAGCCTGGCGGCAAATTTAAGATAGATATAGTATGGAATGATTATAATGTTAGAAATGATGTACGTTGGACAGGAAGTATAATAATGAAGGAAAAGATTATATTAAAGGAAGGCAAAACCATAAAAATAGATCAAAGTAAAACACCTAATCAGATATTTCGCGATTCTGTATCGGGATTATTTGCCAAACCTTCTATATTCACCTGCAAAGATGGTTCTGAGTTTATAATGGAGGATAACTCAAACTTAATATTAAATAACAACTCAACATTGCTGTTAAAAAGCGGGAGCACTTTTAAAATTGGTGATAATGCCAGTTTAACAATAAACAAAGGAAATAAGCTAATAATTAAGCCGGGTGCAGAACTCATTAAAGACAAGAATAGCAGGTTAAAAATTAAAAAAGGAGGCAAGTTAATTAAATAACATAAAGTTTTTTGAACTGACAGTATGAATAAATAAAAACAATATTGTATTGTTGAAGCAGCTCCACTCTAAAACATTATTTTTATAATTTCAAATCTTTTATAATCAGATTATCTGAACTTCACTTACTTGTTTTAAGAAGTTTATTGTGAACATCAATAACTTGCGGAATCAAAAGAGTGTTTTCATAATTATCAATGACATAATCGGCTTTACTTATTTTTATCTGCTGATCAAGCTGATTTGACAACCGTGCTTTAACTGATTCGATAGTTGCATTATCACGTTTTCTTACCCTTTCTATCATCATATCAATTGAAGATGCAATTACAATTATTTTGTCTAATTTTTTATATCTCCCGGTTTCGTATAGTATTGCAGCTTCCTTTAATACATATGCATGTGATTTACGCTTATTTAACCAAAGATCAAAATCCTTATCTATTTGGGGATGAATAATTTCGTTAAGATTTTGAAGGGCCATTTTGTCACAAAAAACTATCCTGGCCAATCTTTTGGTATTTAGATCTCCATTTTCATTAAAAACAGCAGGGCCGAAAAGTTCTTTAATCTCTTTTTTGACATCATGATTATGCATAATTTCTTTAGCCCTGTTGTCGGCATAATAAACTTCGACTTCCAGCAATTCAAAAATTCTGCAAACTGTGGTTTTTCCACTGCCGATATTACCGGTTATTCCAACTTTTAGCATTATTGCAATAATATATATTCGGTCCGGGATGGATTAAAACGAATTATTTCAACATTCTGCGGCTTGCTATCAACTCTTATATTCAAACGATTGTCATTATCTTTTTCAAATGGACATTCGGCCTTAATAGAAAACATCTCATCACTGATTTGCGAATAATCTTCAAGAGCCACAAGATAATAAATCGTAACATGGGAAGGAAACAGCCTTACTTTTTTTAGCTTATCTCTATATTTTTCAGGACATTCAATCTCAACCTTCACCTCAGAGTTTGCCTCGGTAAATTCCCTGACATCAATAGTTATATTAACTTTTTCATCTGATAAATACATTGGTTCTGAGGGAAAAGGATTTACAATATCCAATTGTTTTTCAACAGAGCTGTCAAGTTTACCAAAATCGATATAAGAAGTAAAAATTGTATCAACACTGCTAATTAGGTTTTGCGGACCGGATATGGTTAGAGAATCGGGTTGCAACTTAATATCACCATATTTATTAAAACCACTTGAAAAGCTAATATTTCCGTCAAAAACAACCGGTACTTTCTTTTGTTTTGCTGTTTCTACTTCAAAAAATAAAGTGTCAGGATGTACTGAAACAATCTCCGAATAATCTCTTGAAAAAGCAGGATAACTTAATGCTGCTTGTTTTCCTGTAATAAAAAAATAAACTTTATCGTCTTTTGTTATTTGTTGAAAATCATAAAAATCCAAATCTGCACTGTTTGGTTGATTAAATAACAGCAAATATAGCAACCTGATTCCCACGTCACTATAATCTACAAATATTCGTTCATGGCTAATATTGCTAATCATCATATCTGCAGGAATATTATGCAGAGATATATTTAACTCAAATCGAGCAACATTTTCCTGTGAAAGTTTAATGGTTAACCAAAACAGTATACTTAAAAGAAGAAAAGAAGAAAAAGTATAAATCCTCTTTCTTCTTTTGGGATCTTTAGGAAAAATTTTTTTTGAATTGTTGGTTGAACCAAAAATTTTTTTCACCGAATTATTAAAAAATAAAAAATCTTTATAAAACTTAATTAACGTTTTGAATCAAGAGTCTCAGAAGGTCCATCCATTGCTATAGCCGACTTTTCAACTTTCAAACGATTCTGTCCTTCTACTTCTATAGTAACAGTTTTATCTTGCATTTCCACAATCTTGCCGTGAATACCTCCTATAGTTACGATTTTATCACCATTTTTAAGATTTTCGCGATACTTACGTAACTCCTTGGATTTTTTCATCTGTGGTCTAATAAAAAACATGTAAAATACTACAATAATCAACAAAAGAAAAATAAGAGATGCACCACCTCCTCCTTCTTCTCCAGGCTGCATTAAAAATACCGTCAAATAGTTCATTATCATTTTGTTTTTTGGTTTATAAAATTATTTATTTTTATTTCAAGATTATTAAGGATAAACAAAGTTAAAAAAATTACTAATATGATTTACTAATTAACCCTTTCCCGGTTTTTTTTATTTTATTTTCTTTTTCAAGGTCAATAACCAACTTATCTAAAACACCATTTATAAAAACTTTACTTTTTTGAGAGCTGTACATTTTTGAAAGCTCTATGTATTCATTAAGTGTAACTTTAACAGGTATCTCCGGGAATTTGAGCAGTTCTGTCAAAGCCATCTTCATAAGAATAATATCAACAATAGCAATACGTTCTATATCCCAGTTTTTGGTTTTTTCAGATATCATAGGATCGAAAAACTGATGATTCAAAATGGTTTTATTAAACAATTGTCGTGCAAACTCTTTATCTTCGCTGTCTTTGTATAAGTTCATCAGGTTTATGTCATGATCATCTTCTTTAAGATTATTTAAAGTTTTGATGGTCATCTTAAAAACAAGCTCCCAGTCATCTATCCAATAAATTGACTTCTCTTCATAAAAGTTATGAAGCAATTCAAATTCACAAACACATGCCTGGTATATTTTTAATAGAAATTTTTTGTCTTCTTCAAATGAATTATCGCCGGAACTGATATAACTCCTGTAAAAGTCGGTTTTACGAATATGAAAAAAAATTTTCCTTACCAGATCATGTTCGCCAGCCCAACTTACATTAAATTCTTTGCAAACCTTATCTAAGGTTTTGCTCTGAAGCAATAATTTCAGCAAAAGATTGTCGGTAAACTTTTGTTCTGACTGCAGGGTGTTTTTCGAGGATAATTGATTATATTTTCGTTCATCAATAAATTTTTCTGCTATGAAACCTAATTCGCGTAAAAGCAATAACTGATGAAGATAAAGCTCATATGTTTTATTTATATTAAATAATAACTCTTTTTCTCCGCTTTCAAGATTATCATTAGCAGATTGAAAAAATGCATAAAGAACTTGTAATACTTTAACTCGCAAATGCCTTCTGTTGAGCATAAAAAACAAAAATAACGTATATAAATATAATATTCAATTAACGCAATAATTTAACGCAATAATTGACTGATATCAAAGTTACAAAAAACAGGCAAAAGTAACTTTTTTAAAGAATATGTGATAATTATTTGAACATTTTTTTTAAATAAACCCGAAACCATATAGGAGTGATCGATGGATTATCTAAAAGTATTTTTATTTTTAAAAAAGAGGGCAAAAAACTTTTAAAAATCACCTTATCTTCATTAAATTTGTAATTAGATTAGCATTTATTTTGTATAACTTTTATTATTTAAATTTAACAAGTTTAAATATTTATTTTATTTTTGGAAAGTAAAATAAAAACAAAAAAGAGAGAGGACCTATGGACGAACTAGCTAATAAAGGCCCGAGAGGGGAAGTATTTACAAAAACCATTAGAGCGGGGAAACGCACATATTTTTTTGATGTCAAAACCACTCGTTCAAATGAATTTTATTTAACGATTACCGAAAGCAAAAAACGGTTCAATCAGCAAAGTGGAAAGTTTTATTATGAAAAACATAAGCTGTTTCTCTATCCTGAGGATTTTGAAAAATTCACAGATGCTTTGAAAGAATCGTTTGCTTTCATTGAATCCAACAACCCGGAGGACTTTGCAGAGGAATCTCAAAATAGTGGAATTGATGATGTGAAATTTGAAGATTTGGACAAGGAAGAGAATAAAAAGTCTGGGGAAGAAGAAGATATCGATGCATCAAAAGATGATACAAAAAACAAAGATAACCAAGACGGTGAAGAAAAGGAAGAAGAGTAATTTTTAATGCATCTGAAGAAATATAATTGCAGGGAAACGATATGAAATAACATTTTATTCATATCATTCAATAATGTTGTTTCGCCTTAAAACATTTGAGTTCTCTTTTAGTTAAACCAGATTTATTATCAATATTATTTTTAAAAAGACCTTCAAAGTATCCTAAAATTGTAAATTTGCAAATCCTTGGAATATTTTTATTTTTTTCTGCAACATTATTTTAAGGGTTATATTTAATTAAGTATGTTGAGATATACTTTTTATGTCAAAATAATGTTTAAAATAAAAATATAATTACATAGCTCTGTCTATAAAGAAATAATTAAAATATTAACATTTATATAATATAACATTATTAATAATCATATATGACTAAAGTAATAGCTATAGCCAATCAAAAAGGCGGTGTAGGGAAAACCACGACTGCTATTAATCTTGCAGCCAGTTTTGCTGTTCTTGATTATAAAACATTGTTGATTGATGCTGATCCGCAATCAAATGCAACCTCAGGCGTAGGATTTGACCCCAAGGTTGTCAAAACAAGTATTTATGAATGTATAATTGATGATGTGGATCCTAAAACTATCATGTTGAATACTTCTACTCCTAATATGGATTTGATTCCCGCACATATTGACCTTGTTGGGGCAGAAATTGAAATGATAAATCTTCCCAATCGTGAAAAAATGATGAAAAAAGTAGTAGATACGATCAAGGAAGATTATGATATAGTACTTATTGACTGTTCGCCGTCTTTAGGATTAATTACTATTAATGCACTTACTGCTGGCGACTCAGTTATAATCCCGGTACAATGCGAATATTTTGCCCTGGAAGGTCTGGGTAAACTTTTAAATACCATTAAGATAGTACAATCAAGATTAAACACCAAGCTTGAAATAGAAGGCATACTACTTACAATGTACGACAATCGTTTACGGCTTTCTAATCAAGTAGTTAGTGAGGTAAGGATGCATTTTCAGGAATTGGTTTTTGATACTATCATCCAGCGAAACATCAAACTTGGAGAAGCTCCCAGTTTTGGTGAAACAATCATTATGCATGATGCACAATCCAGAGGGGCAGTTAATCATCTTAACCTTGCACGGGAAATACTCCAGAATAACAACATGACAAAAATGGAGAAAGAAGAAAAAAACATAAATATTTAAAATGGCAAACAAAAAAAAAGCATTAGGAAAAGGACTTGGAGCTTTGCTTGAAGATTCAACCGGCAGCAATAAACAAAATTATGATATTGAAAAAGATTTGCTGCCTATAGGTACAGTAGCAAATGTGCCTTTGGATAAAATTGAAAAAAACCCTTTTCAACCAAGAGAAGATTTTCCTGAAGATGGCTTGTTGGAGCTTGCAAATTCAATCAAAGAACAAGGGGTTATTCAACCTATTACTGTCAGAAAAATTGAAAACGACAAGTATCAGCTTATTACCGGCGAGCGAAGGTTTAAAGCTGCAACAATGGCCGGCCTTTCCGATATTCCGGCATATGTCAGAACTGCTGACGACCATGCAATGCTCGAAATGGCTATTGTTGAAAATATTCAACGAGAAAATCTCAATCCCCTGGAAATAGCTATTGGTTATCAAAGATTAATGGAAGATTATAATTTTACACAGGAATTGCTAAGCGAAAAACTTGGTAAAAGCCGCTCCTCAATTGCCAATTATATAAGACTTTTAAAACTGCCTGCAGATATACAAATCGGGCTCAGACAGGAAAAAATAACCATGGGTCATGCAAGAAGCTTAATTTCTGTTGAAAATACACAAAATCAATTAAATATTTATCATGATATTATAACTCAAAACCTCTCTGTCAGAGAAGTGGAAGAAATTGTGCAAAATTTGGGAAAAGAACAAGATACAGACCTGTCACCAAAAAAGAAAACAAAAAACGCACTGCCAAAGTATTATGAAGACGTTCAAAATAACCTTGCAGATTCACTCGGAACTAAAGTACAGATAAAAACCAAAAACGGTGAAAAAGGAAAAATAATATTGAACTTTTCTTCTCCCGATGACTTTGAAAGAATTATCAATATGGTTAATAAAAAACCTTAATAGGTGCAAGCTAAAATTTTATATAAGAGTATTAAACCGCTAAAACCACTAATCAACATTCCTGTAAAATGAAAACCGTTATCATCATTTTTACCACAGGACTGCTAAATATCACATTATCAGCTAATAATTGTTGTGAAAATACAGGCATACTATATTCTTCAAAACCGACACAACAACTTTTTTTATCAAATCAAGAAACTACCGAATCAGTTTCACAAGAAGAGACTTATAGAGAACCAACTTCTCCTGCCAGGGCAGCGATGCTTTCGGCAACTTTGCCCGGTTTGGGGCAAATTTACAACCAGAAATACTGGAAAGTTCCGGTTATTTATGCCGGATTTGGTGCAGTCATTTATTTCCTTGACTTTAACAACAGTTATTATCAAAAATATCAAAAGGCATATCAATACAGGGTTGATGGCAACCCGCATACACAAGACGATTTTCCGCAATATGATGCAGATGTTCTTCGAAGGGCAAGAGATTATTATCGCAGAAACCTGGAAATAACTTATATAGCTGCAGCCGCACTCTATATTCTTAATATTCTTGATGCCAGTGTTGATGCACATCTTATGGATTTTGACATAAGCGAAGATCTCTCAATGAGTATGAAACCGAGTATAGAAAAAGTAAATTATGGCAAATATTCAAACACCGGGTTAAGGTTAACAATTAATTTTTAATTATTAATAATATCTCATTTTAAACTTAGTTAAAAAAAGTATGAGTAGTTCAATATCAATAGCATTAATAGGATATGGCAGAATGGGAAAGGAAATTGAAAGTATTGCCCTATCGCGTGGGCATAAAATTTCAGCAAAAATAGACCCTGCCGTTACGGGTGAGGATTTCAATTCTTCATCACTGTCAGATACCGATGTGGCAATAGAATTTACAACCCCTGAAGCAGCATTTAACAACTACATCGAATGTTTCAAGCGCAACATACCGGTAGTTTCAGGCACTACAGGATGGCTTGATAAAATAGATGAAATTAAAAGCTGGTGTAGCAAAAAAGGTCAAACTTTTTTTTATGCTCCCAACTTCAGCATAGGAGTGAATATATTATTTGAGCTTAACCAACATCTTTCAAAGATAATGAATACACAAACTGCTTATGATGTAAATATTACCGAAATTCACCATACAAAAAAACTTGATGCTCCAAGCGGTACGGCAATTGCCCTGGCTAAAGACATTGCAGGCAACATGGAAAGAAAAACAAAATGGGAGCTTAATAAACAATCCGATAAAGAATCTATAAAGATAGATGCTATTCGTGAAAATAATGTGCCCGGAACTCATACAATAAAATATGACTCTGAAGCAGATGAAATCATATTGCACCACAGGGCCAAATCAAGAAAAGGATTTGCATTAGGAGCTGTAATGGCTGCAGAATTAACAGTTAAAAACAAAGGTTTTCTTACAATGAAAGATCTTCTTAAATTTTAAAACCAAATATGATGTATAACTTTATAAAAAATATTCCCTTCAGATCAAAAATAAAATTTGCAATAGTTTCTTTGATTTATATACTGGTTGTGGTTTGGATCGGCAACTATTGGTTATTATTAGGTCTGCCTGTCATTTTTGATGCTTATATAACAAAAAAAATTCCCTGGAACTTTTGGAAGCGTAAAAAAAAGAGTGGTAAAACTCCTGCATGGATAGAATGGATTGATGCATTGATTTTTGCACTAATTGCTGTTTATATCATCAATATTTTCCTGTTTCAAAACTATAAAATTCCTACATCCTCAATGGAAAAATCTTTACTGGTCGGAGATCATTTGTTTGTAAGTAAAGTCAGTTATGGGCCAAGAATGCCTATAACACCGCTGTCTTTTCCGCTTGTACAGAATAGATTTCCAATAATAAATGCAAAATCGTATTTTGAATGGCCTCAATGGAACTACAAACGTTTGAAAGGGTTAAGTGAAATAGAGCACAATGACATTGTAGTTTTTAATTTTCCGGCAGGCGACACTGTTCCTGTTTACCGGCCCAACCCCGATTATTATACCACCATAATGGAAATTGGAAAAAGGCAGGTAAATCAAAATCCGTCAATTCTCGGCGACAAATCATTTGATTCGGAGTATGAGCGCCGTATGTTTATAAATGATTTGGGAAGAAAGGTCGTTAACAACAACCCAGGGCAATTTGGAAAAGTGGTAAGCCATCCTGTTGACAGGCGAGACAACTACGTAAAAAGATGTGTGGCCTTACCGGGTGATACATTTGAAATACGAAGTAATCAAATATACATCAATGATGTAGCCCAAGAAAACCCTGAAAGTGTTCAACATAATTACCATTTGATAACAGATGGTACTATGTTGGGCAAACGATTTTTTAACAGGCTTAATATTTCTGATGCTGATAGAAGACAAGCAGGCGTCGGACCTCATTATATACTTCCATTTACAAAAGAAATGATTGAAACTGTAAAAAAATATGATTTCGTCAAAAGCCTTGAAATTGATGAACAAAAATCTGACAAATCAGGATTACGTGTATTCCCTCACAGCAGAAACTACCCCTGGAACCGTGATAACTACGGCCCGCTATGGATACCAAAAAGCGGCGAAACAGTTGAGTTATCTTTAGATAACCTTTTACTTTATGAACGAATTATAACAGCATACGAAGGAAACACCCTGGAAGTTAAAAACAAAACAATATACATTAATGGAAAACCCACAAACAATTATACATTTGAAATGGATTATTATTTTATGATTGGTGACAACCGCCACAAATCAGCTGATTCACGACACTGGGGATTCGTGCCTGAAGACCACATAATTGGCAGGCCAATACTTACATGGCTTTCTCTCGATGCAGACAAGAGCTTCCCGTCAAATATCAGATGGGGCAGATTTTTCAAATCAGCAAGAGAATAAAAATAATATGACCACAGCCTGCTTGACTAAATAAAAAATACACATTAGTACGATTATTGCCAAAAATGAAGAACAAGTATATTGATTTAATTGAACAAACTTTTTACTTCCCCCAGGATGAGTTTAAAGTTGTTGATAATAAGCTGTTTTTTAATGATATAAACCTGATGGATGTTATCAAACAACATGGAACTCCATTAAAAATATTCTATTTACCCAAAATAAGCCAGCAAATAAAGAAAGCCAAAAATCTTTTTCATGATGCAATGGCTAAATTTAATTACAAAGGAAAATACCATTATTGTTATTGTACCAAAAGCTCTCATTTTATGCCTGTTTTTAAGGAAGCGTTGAAAAACGATATTCACCTAGAAACATCGTCGGCAAATGATATACATATAATGGAAGAGCTATACAATAATGGACTTATTGATAAGCACAAATATATAATATGTAATGGATTCAAAAGACAATATTATATAGAAAAAATATGTGGTTTAATAAACAATGGGTTTAAAAACATTATACCCATCCTTGATAATAAAAAAGAGCTTGATTTTTATGAAAACATTCTGAAAAAAAAATCCCGGCTTGGAATAAGAGTAGCTACGGATGAGGAGCCGATGTTTGAATTTTATACTTCCAGGCTGGGAATGAGGTATAAAGATATTATACCTTATTACAAGGAAAAAATAAAAAATAACCCCCGGTTTGAACTGAAAATGTTGCACTTTTTTGTTAACACTGGAATCAAAGATACAGCATACTACTGGAATGAGCTTCACAAATGCCTTATTCTATACTGTCGGTTAAAAAAAATATGCCCCGAGCTTAACACCCTTAATATAGGAGGTGGCTTTCCGATAAAAGATTCATTGGGATTTGAGTATGACTATAAATATATGACTGAAGAAATTATTACACAAATAAAAGCCATCTGCGCTGATAATAATGTTGAAGAACCGGATATATTTACCGAATTCGGTATTTATACTGTAGGCGAAAGCGGAGCTGTTATTTATTCAATACTTGACCAAAAGCAACAAAATGATCAGGAACCCTGGTATATGATAGACAGTAGTTTTATAACCACACTACCCGATACATGGGCAAATAAACAAAGATTTATATTACTGGCTATTAACAACTGGAATGCCGAGTGTCAAAGAGTAAACCTGGGAGGGCTTACATGCGACAGTAAAGATTATTATAATTCTGAAGCAAATGCTAATGCAGTATTTCTGCCAAAAATACGCAAAGATATAACTCAATATGTTGGCATGTTTCACACAGGAGCATACCAGGAAACTCTCGGTGGTTTCGGAGGACTACAACATTGCCTTATACCTTCTCCTAAAATCTTATTAATAGATAAAAACAAAAAAGGGGAATATACAACAAAACTTTTTGCCGAAGAGCAAAGCCCTGAATCAATGATGAAAACTTTAGGATTTTAATCAAAAATATAGTTTTTCTGTTTTAAGCTGTAGCTGATTTAATACAACCAAAAACTCTAAAATAATTAATTAATAAAAAACAAATAACAAATTGTAAATTACTGCCGAGTGCAGCGAGAAAACTAACACCAATTAAATTATAAATATGTGAGTAAATAAACCCAGTTAAATAACTGCTTATTTTAAAACAAAACAGAAAAATATCATCTATGTAGTACGGTTTATTTATGTTTTTTGTTATTTGTAAATTTCAATTTAGAAATTTAGGCACAATAGATTAGTTTATTATCTTTACATTTTTAAACAAAACAGATAATCTATGTCAGTACTTGCAGAGTTTGCCATGTTTCCCACCGACAAAGGTGAAAGCGTTAGCGGGCATGTCAGTCAAATTATTAAAATGATCGATGATTCAGGCATTAACTACCGGCTCACACCTATGGGAACTATCATAGAAGCCGATACAATGGAAGAAATCCTGGCTATTATAAGCAAAGCATACAAAATACTGGAGCATGACTGTAACAGGGTTTACTCCAATATAAAGCTTGACATAAGAAAAGGTTCGGAAAGCCGTATTGAAAGTAAGGTTAAATCCGTTGAGAAAAAAATTGGAGAGGTTAAAAAATAACAAACACTTTAATGCCTGTTCAGTCATTTAATTTAGACTTTTAGATGTTTTATAAAGAATTGTATTGCAATTGATGCACCCTGTTTTATCAATTTGCTTTTACAGATATCTCAACATAGTAACAAAAATATTTTTACTAAACTTGATTTTTACCTTTAAAAATGCTTATAAGACAGATACCCAATATTTTAACCGGGTTGAATTTATTAATAGGTTGTATTGGCATTACTTTGGTATTCTCTGATAAACTCTACTTAGCCTCATTTTGTATAATAATTTCCGCGTTACTTGACTTTTTAGACGGTTTTATTGCAAAACTACTGAATGCACATAGCTCATTTGGCAAGGAGTTTGATTCGCTGGCCGATATAGTTAGTTTTGGAGTTTTACCTGCAACAATAGTTTATATATATATGTCACAGGCAAGTGTTTTTGGAATTCCGGCAAAACATGATTATTTGGCATATTTAGCATTTCTCATAGTGGTTTTTTCGGCATTAAGATTATCAAAATTCAACATTAACAATAAATATGATGACCATTTTTCAGGTTTACCAACTCCTGCCAATGCATTATTCATATCATCATTTCCTCTTATCGCTCATTATGGTTTAGAAAACCACTTTTTGCACTGTTTTGCATATTCTATCATAAACAGCTTCAATGCATTACTATTATTGACAATTATAAGTTCAACATTGCTTATTTTACCATTGAAGATGTTATCCCTTAAATTTAAATCCTGGAAGCTGAAAAAAAACTTATTAAGGTATATAATTATAGTTTTTGCTGTAATCAGTTTGGCAGTATATAATTTTATGGCAATTCCTCTGATAATGGGTTTTTACATATTTTTATCAATCTTGAATCAAATATTTGAAATTGATAAAAATCTATAACCAGGCAAGTATTTTTTTTGTTGATCTTGTATTACGACCATGCAGCCATTAATAAGTCGATATCCTGATAGGGTATTTTGAACAACTCCCCGATATAGGAATTTGTAAGTATTCCATTGTAGATATACACTCCATGTCTGATTCCGGGATCGGTTTTAAGAAGGTTTTCAACACCTCCTCCTTCTCCTATATTAATAAGAACAGGGGCAAAAAAATTGCTAAAAGCGTAGGATGCGGTATTTGGAACACGCGAAGCTATATTTGGAACACAATAGTGTGTGACGTTATATTTTTTAAATACAGGATCGGAATGAGTTGTAACTTTGGATGTTTCCACACATCCACCCTGATCAATACTAACATCAACAATTACAGATCCATATTTCATTTGGCTTACCATCTCTTCAGAGACAACAACCGGGGAGCGCCCTTCAGGCGAATGAATAGCAGAAATGACAACATCTGCAGTTTTCAAGGCTTTCAAAAGAACTTTGGGTTGAATAATGGATGTATAAATTCGGGAATTCAAATTACTCTGCATTCTACGCAGCCGGTAGACAGAATTATCAAAAACTTTGACAAATGCACCAAGCCCCATAGCTGCCCTGACAGCAAATTCACTTACTGTGCCGGCGCCCAAAATCAAAACTTCAGTAGGTGTAATCCCTGAAAATCCACCAAACATAATACCTTTTCCATGTTTAGGATTACTTAAATATTCGGCAGCTATAAGAACCGATGTATTGCCAGCTATTTCACTCATACTTCTTACCAAAGATAAAACATTAGCCCTGTCTTTTATTAACTCAAAAGCAACAGCATATACTTTTTTTGCCATTAATGCACTGAAGAAATGCTCGTTTTGCATTGTCAGTGCTATAGTTGAAAATAAAACCTGCCCCGGCCTGAAATATTTCAGTTCTTCTTCATTTGGCGGAGCAACTTTTAAGATGATATCAGCTTTATATACTTCTTTTTTTTCAAATACTATTTCACCACCAGCCTCTCTATATGATTTATCATAAAAATAGGCATTATCACCGGCTTTCGACTCAACAAAAACCTTATGCCCGTTTTGTGTTAACAAACTAACTGCCTCGGGAGCTAAGGCAACACGATTTTCATTAAAAGTAGTTTCTTTGGGTATACCTATGGTTAAAAAATCTTTCTGTTTTTTTACTTCAAGCATCTCTTCTTGAGGAAGATATTTTCCCGCATGGTTGTGATAGGGATGTTCCTTGTTCGACTTTTCCATAAATTAACTTTTATTTAATGTATCAATTAAAATATAATTAAGCCATCTTGTAAAATATCCTTATTTTAAAATTATTTTCTCTTTGTTTTATTTAAATGAAATCTCCCTAAAACCTCCCACTTCTTTCATTTCAACTATTACTGAATTGTCAGGCAATAAATGCCTGATTTTATCCCCCCATTCGATGAAGCAATAATCTCCACTAAAAAAGTATTCTTCATACCCTATATCAAAAGCTTCTTCGGCATTAATACGATAAAAATCAAAATGATAAATTGATTTGCCATTAGAAGTTTTATATTCATTAATGATTGAAAAAGTCGGGCTTGCTGTTTTATTGCCGGCTCCAAGCAATTCACTTAAAACCTTTATAAAACTGGTTTTTCCAACACCCATAGGCCCGAAAAATGCAAATATCCTTTTGTCAGGATGCTTTTCCAATAATTTATTTCCTATATATCTTAATTCTACTTCCGATTTGCAGCGATATATATTCATTATCTTCTTATTATTTGGGTCTCAAGTAAACAAAAGGTATTAACATTTCTTCCATAGAAATACCACCATGCTGAAAAGTATTGCGGTAGTATTTTACATAGAAGTTATAACTGTTTGGATAAACAAAAAAATGATCCTCCTTGGCAAAAATATAATTGGAACTGACATTTGTGCGGGGCAAAAAGCCATCCTGCGGGTTTTTTATTTCGAAGACTTCTGAGGGATCATATTGAAGATTTTTGCCGGTTTTATAGCGCAAATTTGTATTGGTATTTTTATCTCCAACAACTTTTGTAGGTTCATTAACTTGTATGGTTCCATGATCGGTAGTAAGTATTATACTAATCTTTTTTTCACCAAGATAATTTATTATGTCTCTCAGCGGTGAATGCAAAAACCATGATCTTGTCAATGAGCGGTAAGCCGGCTCATCGCCGGCAAGTTCTTTAATAACTTCCATTTCGGTACGTGAATGTGAAAGCATATCAACGAAATTATATACCAACACATTAAAAGGTGCTCCAACATAATTGGAAATACTTTCAGCAAATCTCTTGCCTGCAGCAAGATTTAATATTTTATTATAGTAAAACTTAACGTTTACTCCCAGTCTTTTGAACTGCTCTTCCAGTAGTTCTCCCTCATACTTATTGCGATAATCTTCATCACCTTCATCAATCCAGTATTTAGGATATTTATTTTTAATATCAAGCGGCATTAAACCGGCAAATATGGCATTACGTGAATATTGAGTAGCTGTGGGCAAAATGCTGCAATATACATCATCTAGCTCGGCCCTGTACATATCTTGCAACAAAGGCTGTAAAACCTTCCATTGATCATATCGCAAATTATCTATCAATATAAAAAAAACCTTTTCTTCTCTTTTCAATAATGGTAAAACAGCATCTTTAATCAAGGTATGTGATAAAACAGGCCTTTTTTCCGATCGCCCGCTGATCCAATCAAGGTAATTATCACTTATAAAACGCGAAAAAACATTGTTAGCTTCAGACTTCTGCATTCGAATGATCTCTTTCATACCCGGATCATCCGACTCCTGTAGTTTAAGCTCCCAGCTAATCAACTTCTTATAAATATTCTTCCATTCACTATAAGCCAGTTTGCTGCTTAAACTCATTGATATATCCCTAAACTCCTGCTGATATGACATGGAAGCTTTTTCATCAATTAGCTTACGGTTTTCCAAATTCTTTTTAATTGTTAGCAATATCTGATTGGGATTAACAGGTTTAATAAGATAATCCGCAATATTACTCCCAATAGCTTCATTCATAATCGTTTCTTCCTCACTTTTTGTTATCATAACAACAGGAATACCCGGATGTTTGATGTTTATCTCATCAAGAGTCTCAAGGCCGGTAAGCCCGGGCATGTTCTCATCCAAAAAAATAATATCAAAATATTCCTTATTAATCAAATAAAGTGCGTCATCACCACTATTAGTGGTAGAAACTGTATATCCTTTTTCCTCAAGAAAAATTATATGTGGTTTTAATAAATCTATCTCATCATCAACCCATAATATTTTTATACTCATAAATTAGTTAACTTGAAATTATTTATTTTTATAATAGTAATATGAAAACCCAATTAAATTGTGGTATTTAAAAATCAATAGTTTAAACAACATAGAGGCAAATAAAAAACATAAAAATTATTGCCTCATCATCATTTTCTGCGTTATTTATAACTTTTTTTTATATTAAAAATCAATACTTACAAATTTAACTAAAAATACTGAATTTTTTTATTTATATATTTTTAAATAGCCAATTAATATTAATAAACTTGCAAAATGAATTTATGCCTGAAAAAATTTAAATTAAATAATAATGATTTTTGCAATATCACTATTATCCTGAAAAATATTACAATATTTGCCTGCGGTAATCTTGCAGTAATGTTTACTTTTATTTCGTAGATTTAAGCTGCAAATGCAACTTTCTTGTTAAACAATAAATTTTCTAATTTTTCTTTAGGTGTTAAATAATCTAATCGCTTTCTTGGTCTGTTATTTAAAAGGGTTTCAACAATC
>PUKZ01000143.1 GCA_003550725.1 Bacteroidales bacterium
GATTGTTGAAACCCTTTTAAATAACAGACCAAGAAAGCGATTAGATTATTTAACACCTAAAGAAAAATTAGAAAATTTATTGTTTAACAAGAAAGTTGCATTTGCAGCTTAAATCTACGAAGCTTAAAAAATTATGTCAAAAAAAACAATGTGTTCGATTGAAAAATATGTTCATGTTTTTTCACAGCTATTCTATGTTTTAAAAACAGACCATCAATAAAACAACTTATTAATAGTCACTTATTTATAATCGTTTTTTGCCCAATTAATTCATAGGGATATCCATGTTTAATCAAATAAAATATTTATAATATTTATGATAATTTTATTTAACTGATTGGCTGCTATTATCAGATATCAATGGCAAATAAATCTCAAAACAGCTGCCTTTACCTGGCTGGCTGTCGAGTGTAACATAACCACCATGCTTTTCGATTATATACTTTACATAAAACAGCCCCATCCCAAAACCCTTACTGTGCTTATTTATAATTTCGGGGGCCCTGTAAAATTGTTTAAAAACATCCTTTTGTTGTGAAGGATGTATGCCAATGCCATTATCAGATACAGCAACAACCAAATATTTGCCTTCATTGCGCGTTTTAACTGATATTTCGGCAGGCTCTTCAGAATATTTGCGGGCATTTTCCAAAAGATTATCAAAAACATTGGTAAGATGGATTTTGTCGCCACCAATAATATATTTTGAAGCTTCGAAATCAGTTTTTAAAGTACCATTCTGGTTCTCAAGAAAAAACTCATGAATGAGCAAACTATCACTCAAAAGCGCATGTAAATCCACATGCTCAATGTGTAAAATTAATTCGTCTTTTTCAATCCTCCCGTAGTGAAGAAACAATTCAACCGTTTGAACAACTCTTTTGTTTTCTGTTATTATCATTTTTACCAGCTTATGTGCTTTTTCATCAAGTGTATCCATCTCATAAAGCATCTCCGAGGTCAGGGTTACTGTTGATAAAGGGTTTTTCATCTCATGAATCGCATGAAAGAAAAAGCTGTCACGCCTCCGTGAATTACGCATTTTCTTTATATATAAAACAAAAAAAACTATCCCAAATATGGCCAGCAATATGATCAGAAGAATATAAATCAACATCTTTTAAATGATTTAAGTTCTGTTACGAAACGTCAAAAATAGTTAAAGCAATAATAACTTTGCAAATCTTAAAAAAACTTTTTAATAAATTTATTGTAAAAAAGTTTCCTTACATTACTAGTGCCCTGACATTATAAGCAGGCATTTTTTTGTTTCAATATAAAATACAGGAGTATATTTGGACTGCAATTTACTACATAATTAAGAATTAAACAATCAACAACTTATCTAAAATAATATTACAAAAAATAAACACATAATAAGCCAACAAATACTTCCGGCTTTATATTTGAAAATAGACTTATCAAATAACCAATGGCTTGGTTTTGGAATATTAATATGGACTTATTAACTACTTGTTTTATTCATATAAAATGAAAATAAAAAGTCAAAAACTTGGGTTATTTTTATTTTATTTAAAATTTTATTGCCATATTGCAGAGTTTTTTGCATTTTAGTAGTTTGTAAAAGGTGCATATAGTCAGCGGCATTGTGGTGATAATAAAAAATCTTATAAAATAAAACGTTCGATATGGCATGGTTTAGTAAATCTGAAGAGAAACAAAAATCTGGAAGGGAAAATTTATGGATTAAATGTAAGCAGTGTTACTCCCATATCTATGAAAATGAATGGAAAAAAAACCTTAATGTATGCCCCAATTGTAATTTCCATGGCAGTATTAAATCGTGGGACAGGGTAGAGCTGATATTCGATAAAAACACATTTAAAGAACTATTTGCAAACATTTCTCCTGTTGATTCTCTGAAGTTTGTTGATCTTAAAGGAAGTTATAAGGATAAATTTGAAGCGAATAAAAAGAAGTCAGGTCTCTCTGAAGCAGTGCTGACAGGTCATGGTAAAATAAACGGCATCAAAGTAGCCACAGCTATAATGGATTTTCGTTTTCTTGGAGGAAGTTTGGGTAGCGCCACAGGAGAAAAGATTTTGCGGGCAGCAAATTATGCATACCAAAAGAACATACCTTACATTGTATTTTCAGAATCAGGGGGAGCCAGGATGCAGGAAGGTGTCCTTTCTTTAATGCAAATGGCCAAAACTTGTAACGGTATCGCCAAGCTCAACAAAAAAAATATTCCATATATATCGGTGTTGGCTAATCCCACTACAGGAGGTGTTACAGCCAGTTATGCAATGATGGGCGACATCAATATTGCCGAGCCATTTGCTGTTATAGGATTTGCAGGAAGAAGGGTTATTGAACAAACAATAGGCGAAAAATTACCCGCCGATTTTCAAACAGCCGAATACCTCTTAAAGCATGGTTTTGTTGATTCTATAGTTAACAGAAAAGATCTTAAACATTTTATCAGTAATGTTTTAAGTTATTATAATCGTTGATTCTTTATTCGTTTTGTACTTTATAAAATAAAAAAATAATGAGTTCTAAATCAAGGAAAAAAAACACAGCTGACAGCAATACCAAGACAGCCTGGGAAATTGTCAAAATCAGCCGGCACCCTAACAGGCCTTTATTAAAAGATTACCTGGAGCATGTCTTCGAAAATTTTATAGAGCTTCATGGCGACAGGTATTTTGCCGACGATCCTGCAATAGCTGGTGGTTTTGCAGAAATAGAAGGCAATAAAGTGATGGTAATAGGGCATAATAAAGGAAAAAATACAACAGAAAACATTGAAAGAAACTTTGGAATGGCAAAGCCCGAAGGATATCGTAAGGCATTGAGGCTAATGCGGTTAGCGGAAAGATTCAACATACCTATTATTACCATTATTGATACTCCCGGTGCATTCCCGGGCATGGAAGCAGAAGAAAGAGGTCAGGCCGAATCAATTGCCAAAAACATCACCGAAATGATTAAAATTGAAGTCCCAATAATTGCAGTAGTAATAGGCGAAGGAGGCAGTGGCGGAGCTTTGGGTATTGGCGTTGGAGACAAGATATTGATGCTTTCAAATGCAATATACTCAGTTATTTCTCCGGAAGGCTGTGCTTCAATATTGTGGAGAGACGCAAGTTATGCCCCTGATGCCGCCAAAGCCCTGAACATTACAGCAACATCCCTAATGAAACTCGGAGTGATTGATGAAATCATTAAAGAACCCGGAGAGGGAGCACATAATGACTATAAAAAAACATTTGACCAAGTAAAAAACTCTGTTTTAGCTAATTTAAAATTATTGGAAAACTTATCCGTTAATAAATTGTTAGATAAGAGAAGCGAAAAGTATTCAAACATGGGGAAATTTTCAACAAGCAGTTAATTTTACAAAATCAATTTACAAACCAATCACTTATTGATTATGAGTAAACAGAAAAACATATTAAGAATTACAGATACAACCCTGCGCGATGGCCATCAATCACTTTGGGCAACCAGGATGAGAACTGATGATATAATAAACATCATTGATACTATAGATAATGTTGGTTATTATTCATTAGAAGTTTGGGGTGGTGCAACTTTCGATGTTTGTTTAAGGTATCTGCACGAAGATCCGTGGGAACGACTTCGATTAATAAAATCAAAAGCAAAAAATACGCCATTGCAAATGTTGTTGCGTGGTCAAAACATAGTTGGCTACAAAAACTATCCGGATGATCTTGTTGAGCGGTTTGTAGCTGCTGCCCATGATACCGGCATAGATATTTTCAGGGTTTTTGATGCCCTGAATGATCCCAGAAATTTAGAAGCAGCGATTAAAGCGATAAAAAAATATGGTGCTCATGCACAGGGATCACTATGCTACACAATAAGCCCGGTACACACAATAGACAGATTTGTAAAAGATGCAAAAGCCCAGGTTGACATGGGGATAGACTCATTATGTATTAAAGATATGGCAGGCCTCCTTTCTCCGGTAATGGCAAGCAAACTGGTACAAGCTTTGAAAAAAAAGCTTGACATACCCGTACAATTGCATTGTCATTCCACCAGCGGCATGGCTTATTCTGCATACTTCGATGGTATTAAAGCCGGGGCAGGAGCTATTGACTGTGCCATATCAACCTTAGCGGGGTTTTCATCTCAGCCACCTGTTGAAACCATGGCAGCTATGTTTGATGAAACAGAGCTTGAAGTAAACCTTGATATGGATGCATTGCGTAAGATAAATAAATACTTTACCGACTTAACACCACATAGATGTAAAGCAAGAAATTTTGAGCCTGTAATTGATTCTGAGATATTGATTCACCAAATACCCGGGGGCATGATTTCAAATTTCAAATCTCAGTTAGAACAACAAGGAGCAACAGAAAAGCTAGCGGAAGCTCTTGAAGAAGTTTCAAAAGTAAGAAAAGACCTTGGATATCCGCCACTGGTAACACCAACAAGCCAGATAGTCGGCACACAAGCTGTTATGAACGTTCTGGCTGAAGAAAGGTATAAATTAGTACCGCAGGAAGTTAAAAACTATGTTAAAGGTATGTATGGCCGGCCACCGGCACCTGTTGACCCCAAAATAGAAAAGAAAATACTAGGTAAAGAAAAGCCCATTGACCACCGGCCTGCTGACGACCTTAAGCCAATATTGCCAACAGCTACTAAAGACATATCAAAACCCGAGCTTATCAAAAGCGAAGAAGATATATTATCATATTGCATTTTTCCCGAAGTTTCAATGGAATTTTTCAAATGGAGAGAAATGCCGGAAGATAACAGGCCAAAGCCTCCCGTTGAAATTGAATGCGAAGAACTTAACAAAGAAAAAGAAGCAAATGAAAAGGCAGCCAAACAAGAAGAAATGGAGCCCTTACTAAACTCAGAAGATTATTCAGGATTAAAAGAAATACTCGAGAAAGCTTCACAAATGCAATTAAACGAGATAGTTATCAAAAAAGGTGACTTTAATCTTGCTCTAAGATCCGGAAACGGAAATAGTAATCAAGGATTTGCCTTTGAATCAGAAGGTGAAACAACCACTCAGAAAAATAAAAATGTAGCTGTAGAAGAAACTGAAACCCAAGAAAAGAAAGGAGTTATTGATTCCAACGAAACAATAAAAGCAGTTATGTCAGGCACATTTTATCGGGCTAAATCGGAAAACAGCCCCCCATTTGTCGAAGAAGGTTCAGTAGTTAATGCTGGTGACACTATTTGTATTCTTGAAGCAATGAAGTTGTTTAACGAAATACAGTCGCCCGTAAAGTGCCAGATTGTTAAAATACTTGTTGAGAACGGACAAAAAATCACTAAAGACCAGCCACTTATGGAAATACAACAACTCTAAAAGTTAAATTACAAAATAGAGGAGGAAGTTGGCATAAGATGTTTTGGTGTTGTTTTTACCGCCTCTTCTATCTGTTTAAGTATAATTTTTTTATCTCTGGATAAAACACCTTCCAGCGGCAGATTGTTTGAAACATGATTGCTGCGGTATATAACCCTGTTAACATTAAGATTATCAATAAATGTTTTTAACTCTTCAAAAAGTTCAACAACAGTTTGTTGAACATATTCACCCCTAAAACGGTTTTTAAAATGACCGGTACCTAATGGCAAGCTTAATGTCAGTGTCGAAAGAAATTTTGGATTGATGCGGTTTATTATTTCTGCCGAATTCAAAGCATGCTGCTTACTGTATAGCTTACCTCCCAATCCGTTTATTATCATAATAGATGTATCTATACCTGCATTGTGAGCTTTCTGAATACCTTCGAGAGTTGATGAAAATGTTTCCCCCTTATTAACCATTGCCAACAAATCATCATCTCCTGTTTCTATGCCAATATATAGTAACTTCAAACCTAAATCTTTTAACTTTTTTAAATCATCCTCTGTTTTATTCAATATTTGTTTTGGCATAGCATAACAAGAAATTCGCTGAAGCCTTCCAAACTGCTTGTTTATCTCATATAACAAAGAGATCAACCTGTCAGATGAAAGCACAAAAGCATCACCGTCAGCAATAAACACCTTCTTAACAAAACTACGGTAATGATCAGCCAATAATTTTATTTCAGGCTTCAATTCCTCAAGGCTGCGTACCCTGAAATTCTTGGAAGTATACATTTCGCAAAAAGCACAATTATTCCAGGAACAACCCGTTGTAGCCTGAATAATAGCTGAACGACCCTCACCCGGCGGACGAAACAAAGGCTCTTCATATTGCAAAGACTTAAAAATCATATAAATCGTTTTTGACAAAAATAAATATAATCTAAATTTCTAAACTGAAATTTACAAATAATAACCGAACGTGCCGACCAACGGGAGACCACGACCGAAGGAAGTAACATAGTGAGCTCGTGAACACCTTTTAAATTACTTTTATGTGAACAAAAAACAATAATCAAAACTCTGCCGAGCGGAGCGAGACAACAAACACATATAAAACAAACATTATATGAGTAAATAATTACGAATTTTCAAAAATTCAATGTCCAAAACAGTGACAAAACCCCAGCTATGAGATGAATAAATTTAACAGGGTGTTTTTAATTTAGTACCTAAATTTCTAAATTGAATTTTTATTTCAAAAAAATTGAATTTGTTTACATGTTTAAAAAGAAAAAACTGAAATTTTTACCTGTTTTTCCTTACTAATTCTACTTTTTTATATATAA
>PUKZ01000148.1 GCA_003550725.1 Bacteroidales bacterium
AAAATTGGTAATTATTTACTCACGTAATTTTTGTTTTATATGTGTTCGTTGTCTCGCTCCGCTCGGCAGAGTTTTGATTATTGTTTTTTGTTATTTGTAAATTTCAATTTAGAAATTTAGGGTATAACTTATAATTAAAAGAAAAAAACTACGAAACGTATAAGCCACTATTATGAAAACCAACAATTCAATCAGCAGCAGTCAAATAGAATTAATGTCTCCTGTCGGAACTTACGAGTCATTGATGGCAGCATTGGAGGCAGGTGCTGATTCCATTTATTTTGGTATCGGGAAGTTAAATATGCGATCGCGCTCATCTTACAATTTCACCCTTGATGATTTGCAAAAAATCTCAAAAATATGCAGAGAGCAAAATGTTAATACTTACCTTACTTTGAATACAGTAGTTTTTGACCATGAAATAGCTGAGGCAAAAATGATAATAGATAATGCCAAAAGTTTTGGCATATCAGCAATTATTGCATCAGATCCTGCTGTTATGGAGTATGCTCGCGAGCAGGATATGCCCGTACATATATCAACTCAATGCAATATAACCAATTTTGAGTCGGTAAAATTCTGGGCGCGTTATGGTGATGTTATGGTTATGGCCAGAGAGCTTACTCTCCAGCAGGTGGCTGAAATAGTTAAACAAATAGAGAAGCAAGAGATTAACGGCCCTTCCGGTAATTTAATAAAAATTGAAATTTTTGTTCATGGAGCTTTATGCATGGCTGTTAGCGGAAAATGTTATTTGAGTCTTGACAATATGAACTATAGTGCTAATCGTGGTGCTTGTCTGCAGCTTTGCCGCAGGTCATATTTAGTTACCGACAAAGAAGAAGGTTTTGAATTGGAAGTTGATAATCAATATATTATGTCACCCAAAGACTTATGCACTATAGATTTTCTTGACAAAATCATTGAATCCGGCGTAAAAGTTTTTAAAATTGAGGGAAGGGGGCGATCGGCTGATTATGTAAAAATTGTTACCCAATGTTATAAAGAAGCCATTGAAGCTATAAAATATGGTTCATACAACAAAGAAAAAATTGAAAAATGGCAAAAAAAGCTGGGAACTGTTTTTAATCGTGGTTTCTGGGATGGTTATTATCTTGGTAAAAAAACGATAGAGTTGGCTAAGCAATATGGCTCACAAGCAACCAGGAAAAAAGTATATATTGGAAAAGTAACCAACTATTTTTCCAACATTAAAGTAGCTGAAATTACAATGGAATCGCATGACTTATCCATAAATGAGTCAATAATGATAATTGGTCCAACAACCGGTGTTGTAGAATTAGATGTAACTGAGATAAGAGTTGACCTTCAACCTGTGAAAAAAACCCGGAAAGGCGAAGTTTGCTCAATTCCTGTTCCGAAGTTGGTCAGGCGAGGTGATAAGATTTACAAGCTTGTTGCTTCTGATAATATTACTGACATTGAAAAATGAAAAAACGGATAATAAAAAATCACAATAAAACCTGCTTAACAATAACAGAAAATTATTTAATCTTATCAAAACCTTCACCATAAACACCCATTACTTTCGATACAGAGATAAATGCCTCAGGGTCAATTTCCTTTATGGTTTGAAACACCTGTGCTGTTTCATAACGACGAACTACTGCCATAATTACAGAGACATCTTTTTTTGTGTACCATCCCTTTCCATTGAGAAGAGTTACACCTCGACCAATATTATTTGCTATATGCTCGGCAATTTCATCTTGCTTTTGAGAAAAAATAAACAACTGAACACTCTGCCTGTGACCCATAAGAAACATGTCGATGGAGTATGATGCAACCGCAAGCATAACATATCCATAAACTATGGTTTCAATTGACCGAAATATAAAATATGAAGAGGCTATAATAACCACATCACATAACAAAATAACCTTGCCATGGCTTATATTTCTGTATTTGTTAATTATAACAGCCAAAATTTCTGTGCCACCTGCACTTCCACCTCTTGTAAAAATCATGCCAATGGAAACCCCTGCCAAAATACCTCCAATGATAGCAGACATAAAACGGTCATCAACCACCGGTTCTGTTATATAATATTGAAGCAAACCAAGGAAAAAAGATAGCACTGCAACACCATATATGGTCCGAATACCAAAACCTATACCAATACTTTTTATTCCGAATACCAGTAAAATAGCATTTACTACAAGCAATGTAACACCAACCGGTAAGCCGGTTGAATAATAAACTACAGCTCCTACACCCGTTATACCACCACCAACAATTTCTGATGGCAAAATAAAAGCTGTCCATGCAATAGCATTTATAAATAAACCAAAAGTAATGATAGAATAAGATTTCAATGTATTTAATACCCGGTGCTTTCCAGTAGATTTTTTCATCTGTATATATTTAAAATTCTTATTTTATTATCTCGCAACAGCTAACAAGTAGGGGTTTTTTAAATTATTAATTAACTAATCCGCAAATCAATAAATTAAATTCTATCATGCACTTTATCATCCATACTCAAAACTCACAACTATTTGTCACCCGTTATTATTTGACATTTTTCTCACAAAAAACTCGTTCAAATATTATTACAGGAATAACCTTAAATAATAAAAAAACTAATCCTATTATAAATATGGGTTAAATTGATTTCCGGTGGAAAATACTTTACGAAAATAATACTTCTTTCACCCCCTACCCTATAATGCTACAAAAGCAGCTGATTGCCAAAAACACATATTAAGCAAATCGCAAAATTACATTATTTTTGTTATAATGAAAATAGTTATAATAAAAAGTAAAAATCATTAATGAAGTTAAATTTTCTTATTTATATTTACTTTTAAAAAATATTCTTAATATTATTTCTTAAGAAGAGATTAAATTATACCAAAATCAAATTTTTAGTTATTAAAAATCATATTATAAAAAATATTTTAAATAAAATACTTGACATTTTTAAAGTAATGTTTTATTTTTACCATTATTTTCAAAAAAAATTCTACAAAAATAAGATTTATACTAATTAAAAAATTATTAGGTTTGTAGGATACAAAAAACAATTAAAAACAAACAAAACTTTTTAATCATGGCAGGAGTAAACAAGGTTATTTTAGTTGGTAATTTAGGGGCAGACCCTGAGGTAAGATCACTTGAAAGTGGCACAAAAGTTGCGAATTTCAATATTGCCACTACAGAAACTTTTAAAGACAGAAATGGTGAAAAACAGGAAAAAACTGAATGGCACAGAATTGTTTTATGGAGGGGTCTGGCTGATGTTGCTGAAAACTTTTTAAAAAAAGGCAGGCAAATTTACATTGAAGGACGTCTAAGAACAAGACAATGGGAAGATAAAGAAGGGGTTAAAAAATACACTACAGAAATTTACGGTGATAATATGGTAATGCTAGGAGGAAAACCGGGTGGTGAACCGCCTCCAACTTCTAAAGAAGAAATTACCGAAAAAGAACCCCCTGCACATGAAACTGATGACGATCTTCCATTTTAGTTTTTTTCGGTTTTGAAGATTGTTTAATAAGCAAGGTTAAATGAATAATATAACCTTGCTTATTTTATTATTAATAAGATCAATAATATTATATAAAAGCATAATTATTTTTATTTAATTTTGTATAATTATTTCTAAAACTAAACTATTAGACAAAAAAACTAATAAAAAACAGTATTATATGAAAAAGATACTTCCTTTATTTTTGATCTTGTTATTTATTGCAAATAGTTTGTTTGCTGATGATGATAGAGTAAGGATGCGTCCACAAGACAGGTTTATTTTTGATGCATTCTTTGATATATGGCAAGATGTGCCTGATGGTATGGATTTAGAGTTTTACAATCGAGGCATAAACATTTCACTTTTCCGGGATTACCCGCTTGGATATAGCAATTTCAGCATAGCACCCGGAATTAATTTTTCAAGCCACAATATGTATAGCGATCATTGGTTTAAGTATGATGATGGAAAATTCGACTTTATTTCCATAAAAGAAAAAGGATTGAGTTATGATAACAACAAAATTAGTCTGAACTATATTGATATACCGGTTGAATTTAGATACCGTACCAGACCCCACAGAGATATGCCTCATCCTTTTCGTATATCAGTAGGTGCAAAATTAGGATATTTAATTCAAGCCCATACAAAATATGTAGGTGATGTTTATTTAGATAACAATGGTTCTGAAAATACCCGTGAAACAAAAATAAAAGAATATAATTTAAACAACATTGAAAGTTGGAGGTATGGCCTTACAGCCCGTATAGGATATGGTTATGTGAATATTATTGGGTATTATCCTCTAAACAGAATTTTTAAAGATAATTTGGGCAAAGACATGTATCCAATCAGTATAGGAGCATCTTTTATAATTAATTAATTAATTTAATTAATTGTTTGGATCCAAATCTGCAAATGTCAGAGCTATAATAATACCCATATAAAAAAATTAAACGCTTCAATATTTTACAGCTTATTTTAACAGGCTTAGGCAGTTAACTTCAAAGAGGTGGGATTAGTTATAAAAATTTCCGACGGTTTTTGAAAATAATCTTTTACTCAAATTCTCTATAGTTTATTTATCGTTAAGTGTTAAATTTTTATCTTAATAAAAAATATAATAACAACATCAAAGAAACCCCCAACAAATAGCCTGCTAAAACCTGGCCAACAGAATGCGAATTTAGTTTTAAGCGGCTGCTTCCTACAAAGCCTGAGACCAGTATGGAAGCTATTATCAAAAAGAAAAGATCTGTTTTAAAAAAAAATGTAGTAGCCAGCAGCAAGCCTGTTAGTCCACCCATAGAAACCATGTGCAGGCTTATTTTCCATTTTAATGTTATAAATAAGCTGATTATTACCAGGAATGTGGCTCCCAAAAAATAGAAATGTATAAGTGAAGGTAAATTTGCCTGCCTTAGAATATAATAAGTAAAAAAATAGAAAAAGACTCCGGCTATAAGAGGCAAAATACGTTGGCTTTGTTCATTAAGCTGCAAACTGTTTATAAAACCAGTTTTTTTCATAATTATAATAGTCAGCAGAGGGGCAATTGCCGTATTAACAAAAATTATAAATATTATAATATTTTTTGCTTTTGCGGGTAATACATAAGCTATAAAAGTATCTATATTGAAAAGTATTAGTACACTGATAGTGGGGATAATAAGAGGGCTGAAAACTACAGAAATTATTTTTGCAATTCGAACTTCCATAATTACTAAAATGGATTATTGAATATTTATATTAACGAGGCTGCCCTTACATTTAAGCTATAAAATTATTTTAAACCAATTCTTTTCTTAACCTTGCCACAGGAATACCAAGTTGCTCTCGATATTTTGCCACTGTACGCCGTGCAATATTATAACCTTTTTCTTTTAATATACCTGTAAGTTCTTCATCAGTAAGAGGCTTTTTTTTATCTTCGTTATAAACACAATCTTGTAGTATTTTTTTCACCTGTCTTGTGGATACTTCCTCCCCACTGTCTTTCTGCAAGGATTCTGAAAAGAAAGTTTTAAGCAAAAAAGTTCCAAATGGTGTTTGAACATATTTACTATTGGCAACTCTTGAAATAGTGGATATATCCAACCCTACAATATCAGCTATATCTTTAAGTATCATAGGTTTAAGCAGGGTTTCATCGCCTGTCAGAAAATAATCACGTTGATAATCCAATATTGCCTGCATTGTAACTAATAATGTATTTTGTCTTTGCTTAATGGCATCAATAAACATCTTTGCTCCATCAAGTTTTTGTTTCACAAACATCATAGCTTCTTTATGGCGGGAATTTTTTTTGTTTTTGTCTTTTGCCATTCTTTCCAGCATATTAGCATATGTAGAATTTATACGGAGCTCAGGAGCATTTTTTGAGTTAAGGGTAAGTTCCAACTCACCATCATTAATATTAACAATAAAGTCTGGAATGATATATTGAGGTTTTTTTTCATACTCAATGACAGAATCTCCGGGTTTTGGATTCAGTTTTAGTATTTCTTCAATAGCATCTTTAAGTTCTTTATCAGAAAAACCATGCTTCTTCTTTATTTTCTCATAATGCTTTTTTGTAAAATCATTGAAACTTTTTAAGACTAACTTTCTTGCATTTTCTAATTCCGGTTTGCAAGATGATTTCCGATTGAGTTGTAAAAGCAGGCATTCTTGCAGATCCCTGGCGCCTACTCCGGGAGGGTCAAATTCTTGTATTTGGTGAAGAAGGCTCAATATTTCCTTAAAATCAGTTTTTATATTATGAGTAAAAGCCAGGTCATCAATCAATGCGCGAATGTCGCGTTGCATATATCCTGAATCATCAATATTCCCTATTATATGTGAAGCAATAAGGTATTCTCTGTCATTTAATTTATTTAATCCTAATTGCGAAAGCAAATAATCCTGAAAGCTAACAGATGAAGAAAATGGAATATCCATTTTCTCATCATCATCTGTTGAACTATTTTGAGTTTTCAGTTTATAATAAGGGATATCATCGTCATCATCAATATAATCTGATATATCAAATTCGTTATCATGCCTGTTTTCTTCGTCATTTATCCCGCTTTCATCATCTTTTGGTTCCAAATCAGGCTCTTCTTTGCTTTGGCTATCAGTGTCGTCTGTATCCTGATTACCTTCTTCCAGTGCGGGGTTTTCCTCGATCTCCCTTTTGATACGTTCATCCAGCATCACAGTTGGCAATTGCAGAAGCTTCATCAGCTGAATCTGCTGTGGTGATAACTTTTGAAGAAGCTTTTGTTGTAAGCTCTGTTTTAACATTAGTATTATTAAATTGAATATTTATACAAAGATGATGATTTCTGTTTACCCTGCAAGTTATAAAAAATTTTGATGTAAATTTCAATAAAAACTAAAATTCTGCATTCATTGGAGCCCTGGGAAAAGGAATAACGTCTCTTATATTTCCCATGCCGGTGATAAATAACATTAGCCTTTCAAAACCCAGGCCAAAACCACTATGAGGAGCTGTTCCAAATTTTCTTGTTTCAAGATACCACCATACATCATTAGGATCTATACTCATTTCTTCTATACGTTTTGAAAGTTTGTTGTAATCTTCTTCACGCTGTGAACCACCAATAATCTCTCCTATTTTAGGAAAAAGAACATCAAGAGCTCTGACAGTTTTATCATCGTCATTAAGTTTCATATAAAAAGCCTTAATATCTTTAGGATAATCAGTCAAAATAACCGGTTTATGAAAATGTTTTTCAACCAGGTATCGTTCATGTTCAGATTGTAAATCAACACCCCAGGAAACAGGAAATTCAAATTTTTCTCCTGACATTTCCAATATTTCAATTGCTTTGGTGTATGTAAGACGTTCAAATTGATTTTCTACAACAAAATTAAGCCTTTCAAGAAGTTTTTTATCATACATTTTTTGCAAAAATTCCAGATCGTCTATACATTTTTCAAGTATATAGCTAACAAGATATTTAAGGAAATCTTCTGCTAAGTCCATGTTATCATTTATTTCAAAAAAAGCCATTTCAGGTTCTATCATCCAAAACTCAGATAGATGCCTTGCAGTGTTAGAGTTTTCAGCCCTGAAAGTAGGGCCAAAAGTATAAACATTGGAAAGTGACATTGCCCCAAGCTCTGCTTCTAACTGTCCGGAAACCGTAAGGTTTGTTTCCTTGCCAAAAAAATCTTTCGAAAAATCAACAGAACCGTCTTTTTTGCGCGGAATATTATCCAAATCAAGGGTTGTAACCCTAAACATAGCACCGGCACCCTCACAATCGCTACCGGTAATTATTGGTGTGTGAAGATAATAAAAGCCATTGTCGTTAAAATATTTATGTATGGCAAATGATAAAGCATGGCGAATCCTAAGCACTGCGCCAAAAGTATTAGTACGTGGACGCAAATGAGCTATTTCACGCAAAAATTCAAGAGAATGACCTTTTTTCTGAAGTGGATATTTTTCCGGATCTGCTTCTCCATATATTATTATATCATCAGCTTGTATTTCATAAGCTTGACCCTTTCCTGCTGATTCAACCAAAAGCCCATTTACCGAAATACAAGCTCCGGTGGTAATTCTTTTAAGCAAATCATCATTATTGAAAGTTGCAACATCAACAACAATCTGTATATTATGTATTATAGAGCCGTCGTTTAAGGCTATAAATGCAATATTTTTATTACCCCTGCGTGTACGAACCCATCCTTTAACATTTACTTTCTTGCCAAGAAGATCACTGCAATCGCCTTTAAGCAATTCGGCAATCATAGTTCTTTTTAAAGTTTTCATTAATTCTGATTTTGTAATTAAAATTAAAATAAAATGGTTGTAATAATTTTTAATATTATTACCTAAATATTAAATTATAATAATATATCTAAAACTATTAGATTAAGTACCAGATTTTGGTTTTAAACTGCAAAAATATAATAAATAACAAACTATTTGTAACACAAAACCTATATTCATTATCATAAATATTCTATTATATTTTTACAAACAAGTAAATAGTTTACAAAATACTTGTCAATTAAATAATAATCAATATTATTTTTTGAAATCACAGGTAGCAAAACAATTTATTATTAAAAAATTTTTAATTTAGCCTTACATAATCATATCTACATTTCAAATTCAAAATTATCGAAAAAAACTTATAAATGAGTGCTACAATATTTATAATAATATTAACCAGTATTGTATCGGTTACTGCTTTTAATAACCAGGCAATTTTTGACCGGATGAAGTTTAACGCTTTTCTAATCAGACAAGAAAATTCCTGGTATCGTTTTTTATCCTATGGGCTGCTTCATGCTGATTGGGTCCATCTTATAATTAACATGTTTGTTTTGTTTTCATTTGGAAGAATAGTGGAAACATATTTTGAAAATTATTTAGAAGGCAGTGCTATACCATTCTTTTTAATAATATATGTAGGAGGTTTGATATTTTCAGTTATTGCATCATACTTAAAACATAAAAATAACAGCTATTATAATGCTGTAGGAGCTTCAGGTGCAGTTTCGGCAATATTATTTTCCAGTATCATACTGCATCCTGAAGGACGTATCATGTTAATACTTTTCCCGGTACCAATTCCCTCTTTCATTTTTGGGTTATTATACCTGGTATACTCCGCATATATGTCAAAACGAACTTCCGGCAATATTGGGCATGGTGCACACTTCTGGGGTGCTGTATTTGGAATTTTAATAACAGCACTTTTAATACCATCATCTATTCATGACTTTTTTTACTATGTTTTTTGAAACACCAGAGATAAATGTCAATTTATATAAATTATAACGGTAAATTTTTTTCGAAAAACCAAAAATTGTTTAATAGTTCTAACAGGGCATTTTCATACGGTGACGGCATTTTTGAAAGCATAAAAATTGCAAACGAAAATCCTGTAAATATTGAAAGACATTATAATAGGCTTATAAATAGTGCATATACTTTAAATATAAAACTACCTGAATATTTTACTATTTCTTTTTTTACTCAACAAATACTAAATCTTGTTGAAAAAAACAACCATTATCCTGCAGCAAGAGTGCGTTTTACATTATTCAGAGACGATGGAGGCTTATATCAGCCTCTATCTAATGAAGGTAAATATTTGATTGAAAGCAATCCTTTAAAAAACAACAATTTTATACTGAATTCAAAAGGATTAAAAATTGGAATCTATGATAAAATTAAAAAACTGCCCGGTTTGTTAAGTGGTATAAAGTCATGCAATGCTTTAATTTATATAATGGCTAAATTATTTGCAACAGATAATGGATTGGACGATTCTATCATTTTAAATGAAAAAAACAACCTGGTTGAAGCAACATCATCAAATATATTTATTGTGAAAAATTACAGGATTTATACTCCTTCGCTTGATCAAGGTTGTGTTTATGGAACAATGCGAGATCTAATAATCAGTATTGCAAAAGAGTCAGAATATAAAATCGACGAATGTATTATAGAACCAAAAGAATTAGACAAGGCCGATGAAATATTTTTAACAAACTCAATTTCAGGTATTAAATGGGTTGCCCAATACAAAGAAAACTTTTTTTCCAATAAGTTGTCCTCAGCATTAACCGACAAATTAAATAAAAAACTAATTAATGAAATAAATAATTAGTTTTTGCTGCTGAAAACTAAATTTATAGTTAATAATAATTGTCAATCTTTAAAACATTATATTTTTTGTTAATAATTCATAATATTATTATAACCCTAATTAACAATATTTTCTGATAAAATTTCTATCCTTTTTTAATAAACTATTTTAAAATTAATTGTAGTGATATTGTCTTTTTCATATTTTTACATTTTGTGGAAAACTTGTAAAAAGGGTTTTATATAATCAATTTATATATAAATCAAAGTATATTTTTTATGAAGAGCTTTTTTTTTAGGATGGGTTTGAAAAACAAAATCGTTTTTCTTATTTTATTGGCAACTGCGGTTATTTTTCTTGTTATAATAGGTTTTATGGCAAACAGAAACAGGGCAGTTGAAATATCAAATGCTAAAGAACTTATTGAGAGTACAGGGAAAAACTACTCTGATCGATTCTCTGCGCATTTGAATTATACCATGGATATTTCGAGGACGTTGGCTGATAATTCAAAGGCAATGATTGAATCGGGTAATCCTGAGAGAATAGTTCTTGATAAAATAATGAAAAAGACTTTAAAAGAAAATCCTGAGTTTTTGGCTGTTTGGACGCGATGGAGTCCTGATGCTTTTGACGGACTGGATTCAGCCTATGTTGAAAGTGATTGGGGAACTTTAAGTGGTGTTTTTGACCTTAATTATTATTATCGAAACGGAGAAATTGTTCGTTACGTTGATATGACCACTGACCCGGATGATATGGATGATATTGAATTTGGGCCATATATAACAATTCCAAAACAAACAGGTCAGGAAACTTTGCTAGAACCATATTATTATTCTTTTACTAACAGGCCGGAGGATGAGATACTAATGACTACAGCCTCTGTTCCTATATTTATTGACGGAGATTATCGGGGTGTAATGGCTATAGACATCGAGTTGGAATCATTTTTTGACAAAATTTCTAATATAGAGTTGTATGAAAGTGGTTTTGGTAAACTTATTTCATCAGAAGGTTCGTTGATAGCTCATCCTATGCTTAGTATGGTCGGAGAGTCTACTTATGAATTTATAAATCAGGAATCAGAGGTAATTGATGCCATAGAGAATGGTAAAACATTGTCTGTAACATATTACAGCTATGATCTTGACACAGAGGTTTTTAAACATTACACACCTGTTTACATAGGTGATACATCCACTCCATGGTCCTTCGCTTTGGAAGTACCGGTCTCGGAAATTAAAGCACCTGCCAACCAACGCTTTTGGATGGGTATTTTGTTTGCTATACTGGCAATAATTATTTTGTTTATTATAATAAGTCAAATTGCAAAATATATTACTTCACCTATTATTAAAACTACCAATGTATTGAAAACTCTTTCAAAAGGAGATCTTGATAATGTAAAGCCTCTGGAAGTCAGGAAAGAACAGGATGAGCTTGATCAGATGGCCCAAGCTACCAATACACTTGTAGAAGGTTTAAGAAATACTGTTTCTTTTGCTACAAGTATTGAAGAGGGTAAACTTGTCTCTGAGTTTAAAAAACTTAGTGACAAAGATCAATTGGGTCAGGCTTTGCTTAAAATGAGGAAAAGCCTTGTTGAAGCCAACAGGGAAGAACTGAAACGCAAAGAAGAAGATAAAAAGCGAAGATGGGCTACAGAAGGATATGCAAAATTTGGTGAAATATTACGTTATGATAACGATGACCTTGAAACCCTTACATATAAAGTTATAAAAAATCTTGTAGAATACCTTGATGCAACACAGGGAGGTGTTTTCATTATTAATGATGAAGATGAAAACAATAAGTTCCTTGAAATGACAGCTTGTTATGCATATGACAGACGAAAATTTCTCGAAAAGAAAATAAACATTGGTGAAGGGCTTTTGGGAGCATGCTTTCTTGAAGGAAAAACCAAATATATGACCGAAATACCTGATTCTTATGTTAAAATAACATCAGGCCTGGGTGAAGAAAAACCTAAGTCACTTATAATAGTTCCATTAAAACTTAATGAAGAAGTATACGGAATAATAGAATTAGCTTCACTTAATGAATTTAAACCACATCAAATAGAGTTTCTTGAAAAAATCGGTGAAAGCATAGCATCTACCATCTCATCACTTAAAACAAATATTCATACAGCCTCTTTGTTAAAAAAGTCACAGCAACAAGCTGAAGAAATGAAATCTCAAGAGGAGGAGATGCGTCAGAATATGGAAGAGCTTTCAGCTACACAAGAAGAAATGGCTCGTAAAACGAGTGAAATGAAAAGCATACTTAATGCATTGGATGCTTCCAGTTTTGTTCTTGAATATGACCTTAATGGTTATGCAACCAAAGTAAGTGATTCTTATTTGAAATTTTTAGGTATACCTGAAAATGAAGTTGTCGGTAAACACCATTCAAATAAAATTGAATTTACAAAAGAGCAAAAACAAGAATATGACAAGTTTTGGGAAGACCTGAAAAACGGAAAAATCAGGCAACAGGAAACAGAGCTTAACATAGATGGAAAAACTTTGTATGTTTCAGAAACTTATGCACCAATGCTTGACCAAAATGGAAACACTTATAAAATATTTAAAATAGCCAATGATATTACAAATAGTAAAAAAGCCATTATTGAATTAAAGCGGGAAAAAGAAAAATTAGATGAAGAGCTTAAAAAGTGCCTTGAACAAAATGCAAAATTAAAAAAATAGATTTTCTAAATAAATATTCAAAATAACAAGTAATTAAACCATAATAAGTTAAGTATGGTGGGTAAGTCTACTAAATAATCTTTTTAAACTTTCAAAGTAAGCCAAATACGTTCATATATTTTAAAAATATCCAATCTGCCGGGTTAAATTAACAACTATGTTAATAAATATATATTGAATAATCAACCATTCCTACAGGCTTTTTACATATTTTTGTGTAAAAATAAGGCAACCAATATAAATTTTAGAACTATGTTATATAGAACATTATCACTTTTTGCAATAATGTGTTTTATTTATTTAACTATTGATGCTCAACCTGCCAGAGAAGACATAAAACGTTCACGCGAATTGTTTAATGAAGGAGTACGGTTAGGGATCGATGAAGAATTTGAAAAAGCTCTGAAAGCGTTTGATAAAGCTATTGAAATCAATTCAGTTTATGCTAAAGCTTTTCTTTACAGGGGGTTGGCCAAAACAGAGCTTTCTGATTATAAAGAAGCCATTAAAGATTATACTATTACAATTGAATTAGATCCCGGGTATTCTGACCAGGCTCATTATTTCAGAGGGATTACCAAATACAAAAAAGGCAACTATGTTGGTTCAGTCGAAGATCTTACAATATCTGTAAGGCTGAATCCTGATTTTGCCGCTTTTTTTCATCGTGGTAAAACTTATTTAAAACTTGAAGAATATGGAAGGGCATTACAAGATTTTGAAATTTCAAATAAGCTAAATACGGATTATAAAAAAACATATTTGTACAGGGGAATATCTTTGTACTATATTGGGGAATATCAAAGTGCTATTGATGATCTTAATATTGCAACCCAATCAATGCCATATGAACCAAAAGGCTTTTATTATATGGGCTTAGCCAGAACAGCCAATCAAAACAGCTATGCTGCCATAGAAGCTCTTGACAAATGTATTGATTTAAATCCCAAATTTTATGAAGCTTATGAGGCCAGGGCAACGGCAAGAAAAAATACCGGTAATAATAAGGCAGCCCAGGATGACCTGGAAAAAGCAAAAACAATAATGGCAGAAATTGACACCAAAGATAAAACAATGTACACAAAAAAAACCAGGGAAACAACAGTTGATAAAAAGACAACAGCCAAAGATTTAGATATAGCCGGTTATTTTAAATCTGACAAAAGCGATGAAAAAACAGAACAAGCAACTGCCTTGTATGATCAAAAAGATATTAATAAGGATAAGACAACACCTGAAGTTGTTGAAAAAAGCGATAAACATATTGAATCAGAACCCGATCACGATTTAACTCAACACGATATAACCCAGTTGAGTTCAGGTATTTACGATAAAATGCTAAATAAGTCTGAACCCAAAGGATTTGGAATACAGGTGGCAAGCTATACTAATACAGATAATTTGAAAAACCTTGCTAATGCATACGAAAAGCAGTTTGGAAAACCTGTTTATATTAATATTAACACAATTAATGGACAAAAAATTTATCGTATTATTATAGGAAAATTTGATGATAGAGCGAATGCAGAGGATTTTCGTGATAATTTGAGACAAAATCATTTTTCTGATAGTTTCCTGATATCCTTTGAAAGAATATATTAATATTTTTATTTTAACAGAGTTAATAATTCTTGTTTAATAATAATTTTAAAATACAATAATATTACAGATGCCTGACATTTTTTATGAAGGTTATTTTGCGCTATTTTTAATTATAAGTATTGGTATTGTCTTAGGAAATCTGAAAATTAAAGGTTTATCTCTTGATTTATCAGCGGTTATATTTGTAGCCTTGTTTCTTGGCCATCATGGGTATATGGTACCCATAGAATTTCAAACTATAGGGTTAGTATTTTTTATTTTCACAATAGGAATTCAAGCCGGCCCCGGTTTTTTTGATTCCTTTAAAGCCTTGGGGCGTAAGTTAATATATATATGTACAATACTCATTTTGACTGCTGCTTTACTGGGTGTTGGACTATCAAAATATTTTGGCATTGACATTGCTTTGGGTATTGGAGTATTTACCGGTGCACTAACCAGCTCAACAGGATTAGCTGCTGCTATAGATGCTACAGGATCTCCGCTTTCTTCAATAGGTTATGGTATTGCTTATCCTGCAGGAGTCATAGGTGTGATTCTTTTTCTGAGCTTTTTTTCGAAAGTTCTTCGAATCGATATGAAGAGTGAAGAAAATAATTATAAAAAACAGCAGGCTAAGGAACATCCTGAAGTCATTGATAAAAATTTTGTGGTTGAGAATAAAAACATACATGGAAAGACTATTAATGAGCTTGAAATAGGTACTATGACACATGCTGTTATTTCTCGTGTTAAACATAATAATAAAACGGTTACACCACATGATAAAACAAGACTTTACACAGGAGATATTATTACAGTTGTTGGCACAAGAGAAGCCCTCGATAAAATTGAACTGCTTATTGGAAGACCTACTGAGGAAAAAATCCCGTTAGCGGAAAACTATAAGGTAAATTGGGTGCTTGTTACAAACAAAAACGTTGTTAATAAGCCTTTAAAGGTATTAAATTTAACTGCTTTATATAATGCTACTATCACACGGATTCGTCGTAGCGGTATTGATCTTAGCCCTGACGGAAATACTACTTTGCGTTTTGGGGACAAGGTAGTTGTTGCAAGTGACGAGGAAAATATTCGTCAAGTAATGAAGCTACTGGGTAATGAAGAAAAAAGACTCAGCGAAACCAATTTTCTCCCGATATCTCTTGGCATCCTAATTGGGATGTTAGTTGGGTCGGTAAAAATACCCTTTTTTGGTTTGTTTGATTTTTCACTTGGAATAACCGGGGGCATTTTAACAACTGCGATTATTTTAAGTAATCTTGGTAAAACAGGACCTATAATATGGACAATGTCAGGAACAGCTAACCAACTTTTGCGAAAGCTGGGGTTATTGATGTTTTTAGCTACTGTGGGGACTCATTCAGGAGCACATATTGTTGAAGCTTTTACGCAGTATGGTTGGAATCTTTTTTTTATCGGAATAGCTATTACTATAATACCTATGCTTTTGAGTATTCTGTATGGGAAATATATACTTAAAGTTAATTTTGCAGTGTTGCTGGGAGTTATAGCTGGCAGTATGACCAGCACCCCAGGACTTGCCGCTGTAGACTCTAAAACTCAAACGGATGCCCCATCAATAGGTTATGCAACTGTATATCCATTTGCACTGGTACTGATGATAATTGTCAGCCAATTAATGGCTATGTTGTAGTATCTTTTTTGCCGGGACTCTGTTTTTTTAAAATTTCATTTGTCAGTTTCATATAATCAAAGGCACCAATACTGTTTCCCTGGTAACGAAAAATATCTAATCCTTCATTCGGAGCTTCTGCCAAAGCTACATTATTTCTAATATAACTATTAAACACTTTATCATCAAAATGTGATTCAATAGTTTCAAGAACATATCGATTTAATATTTTGCGACGGTCAAATTGTGTTATAAAAATTCCACCTATTTCCAGATCAGAATTCAATCGTTTTTTAATTACATCCTTTAAAGCAAGAAGTTTTCCTATTCCCTGTAAAGCAAGATATTGCGCCTGCATAGGTATAAATATTTCATCAGCTGCTGTAAAAGCATTTATTGTAAACAAACCCAGTGATGGAGGGCAGTCGATCAGAATATAATCATAATTATTTACAACAGGCTCAAGCAATTCTGATAATATAAACTCCCGGCCTGCCTCAGAAGTCAACTCAGGTTCGGCAGAAGATAACTCACTTACCGAAGGAATAATATGAAGACCTTTCAAAATTTCAATGGGCTTTAAAGGATAATTACCCTTAATAGCTCCATAAACATGAAATTCAGGATCTTCTATATTGAGGCTCTGACTAAGATTAGCCTGAGGGTCAAGATCAACCAATAAAACTTTTTTGTCTTTTTTATTTAATCCGGCTCCAATATTGATTACCGAAGTTGTTTTTCCAACACCGCCCTTATGATTGCTTACAGCTATTACTTTTGCCATAAATGAGTTATTTTGAAAAATAAAATATAATTAACTGTTTTAATGCAATATTATTAAAAAATAGTTAATTAATTCTCCTATATTTAAAAATTTTCTCTGAATCAATATAAATACCTTTTAAAAAATTACTTTTGCTTAAGATTTTAATAAAAATATATAAATATGCAACCAAAAACTATATCGGATAAATCAAAAATTAAAGCAATAATTGATAAGTGTGATGTTTGTTATCTGGGAATGGTTGATACTGATAATAAACCATATGTTTTACCTTTTAATTTTGGTTACAAAGATGAGGTTATATACCTTCATTCTGCCAGGGATGGAAAAAAAATGGATATATTAAATCAAAACCCTGATGTTTGTGTTACTTTTAGTACTGATCACAAGCTTTTTCATCGCCATGAGCAGGTAGCCTGCAGCTACGGCATGCGTTACCGAAGTGTATTGGCTTACGGAAAGGTTGTTTTTATTGATGATTTTGACCAAAAAAAAGAGGTGCTAAATATAATTATGCGAAAATATACCGGCAAAAATTTTGACTATAATCCGCCGGCTGTCAATAACGTAGCCATATATAAGGTTGAAATAAATAAAATAGAAGGCAGGGAGTTAGGGTATTACTAATTAGTAAGCTTTTGCCAAAGAATATTTTTTAATTCATCTAATCCGAAATTTGTGTGTGCTGATATAAAAACAGTATTAACATCAGGAATATTTTGTTTTATTTTTTTAATCTCATTCCTGTCTATAAGATCACATTTGCTTACGGCAAGCACCCTGTCTTTGTCAAGTAATTCGGGGTTATATTGTTTTAATTCATTTACAAGCAATTCATACTCTGTGAAAATATTTTCGGAATTTACGGGGATTATAAAAAGGAGTATTGAATTTCGCTCAATATGTCTTAGGAATCGGTGCCCCAAGCCTTTACCTTTATGTGCGCCTTCGATAATGCCCGGTATGTCAGCCATAACGAAAGATCTGTTGTTATAGTATTCTATTATACCCAGGTTTGGCGTTAATGTAGTGAATGGATAATCAGCAATTTCCGGCTTAGCTGCGGAGAGTACAGATAATAATGTAGACTTTCCTGCATTAGGTAATCCAACTAATCCTACGTCGGCAAGCAATTTAAGTTCAAAGATCACCCATTTTTCAATTCCGGGCTCTCCGGGTTGTGCATAACGAGGAGTTCGGTTGACTGATGATTTAAAATGCGTATTACCTAACCCACCTTTCCCCCCGGGTAAAAGCATTTTAGTTTCATTGTGAGTTGTTATTTCAAAAAGCACCTCATTGGTTTTGGCACTTTTAATAATTGTTCCTACCGGCACTTCAATAATAACATCTTTTCCTGAAGCTCCGGTCCGATTATTACCACTACCGGGCTTTCCATTGCCAGCAAACATATGCTTTGAATATTTCAGATGAAGCAAAGTCCACAAATTTCTGTTTCCACGAACCACAACATTACCACCTCTCCCACCATCACCCCCATCAGGGCCCCCTTTAGGAACAAACTTTGCTCTGTGCAAATGTGACGAACCGGCGCCACCTTTACCTGAACGACAGAAAATTTTTACGTAATCTATAAAATTGGATGATGCCATTAATATTCAATAGGCTTTAAGCATTCAAGCTTACATGCTTTCCATTATTGTTTTATCGGAAATATATGCATCTACAGCTGTACATATTTTTTTAAAAACTTTATCAACCCTTTCCATACCATCTATAGAAATTAACTTACCCTGATGCTTATAAAAGTTTATTAAAGGATAGGTTTGTTGCTTGTAAACATTAATACGTTTGTGTATTATATCTTCCTGGTCATCAGAACGTTCGGAGTCAACTCCCCTGCCGATCATCCTCTTAATAAGTTCATCTTCGTCAACAATAATATTTAAAACTATGTTAACAGGTATTTCCCTTTTTTCAAGCATTTTATCAAGCATTTCAGCCTGTACGATTGTTCTGGGAAAACCATCAAATATAAATCCACGAGAATTTATATGCTCAGTAGCCTTAATATATAATTCTTTCATAATTATAAAATCCGGAACAAGCTCTCCCTGATCTATATAATATTGAACCTGTTTGCCGATATTTGTCCCTCGTTTCACTTCTTCCCTGAGCAAGTCGCCGGTTGACAAATGAATTAAATCATATTTTTCAGCAATCCTTTTGGATTGAGTTCCTTTACCTGAGCCGGGAGGACCGAAAATAATAATGTTCAACATGATAATATTAGTTTAACAAATAATGGAGTTTTGTTCATATTAGTATTCATGAATCTTATATATATCTTTGTGATTTCTTCCAAAGCCCTCGTAATCCAGGCCATAACCAACTATAAAATCATTTGGTATTTCAATGCCAGTATAATCAGGTCGCACATCAGTTTTTAATGCATCTGGCTTAAGCAATAAGGTAACTACTTTTACATCTTTAGGCTCATATTTATATAGTTCACTAAATAAATAACTAATTGTTGTACCGCTATCTACTATATCTTCAAGAATAATAACACTTCTATTTTTTATGTTTTTTCTAAGCCCTATTATTACTTCAACTTCTCCTGTAGATTTTGTGCCAGCATATGAAGATAATGCCATGAAAGTGAGCTCACATTCTTCATTAAACTTTTTAAGTAAATCAGCCGTAAACATAAATGCACCATTCAAAATCCCAATAAAAACAGGCGTAACGCCTTTATAATCCCTGTTTAATTGATATGCTAGTTTATCTATGGCTGATATGATTTCCTTGTGATTAATATATTTTACAAAAACTTTATCCTTTATCTTCAAGGTTTTCATAAAAAAACAATAATTATAAAAAAAGTCTATAATAATCAAAAAAAGCTAAATTACAAATTTATATTAATGAATAAAGAAAATATTAATTTTTTAAAAATCTTTTGTCATGTTAAAAATGTATCGACTGCTTATTTATTTTTAATAAACAAACTTTGTAAGCCTAAAGAACTTCTCAACTTTTTTTGAAAAAACTTGTTTATATATTCCGGTTAATAATATAATGCCATTTTATTTAATATTTTTATTTCTACTGGCTGTATATTAAAATAATTACTAATCAATAAATATTAAAAAATATAACTTTATTTTTGTTGTTTGGTTTAAAACAAAACTAAAAAAGCTATTTGCCAAAACCTCCTAACCAACACGATGGACGAATTTATAATACACCTTAGAAGATGTTTTGAACAACCATTACCTGCATCTAATGCCCATGATAAACTAATGCCCATAACTGGTAAAACAAAATCGAATAAACATAAAAATGTAAAAAGAAGTGGTGTTATGGTTTTATTTTATCCCAGAAAAAAAACCATAAACCTGATTTTTATTAAGCGGCCGGTTTATGATGGTGTTCATTCAAATCAAATATCATTTCCCGGAGGCAAAACCGAACCTCAGGATAAAAGTTTAACTGATACTGCCCTGCGTGAAACTAATGAAGAGTTAGGTATAGAAAAAAAAGATATAATTGTAATTGATAGCCTTTCCGATATTTTTGTCTATCCAAGCAATAATTTAGTTACTCCATTTTTAGGTGTTCATAAAAAACAGCCTTTATTTAAACCCGACAAACGCGAAGTTAAAAAATTAATTGAAGTACCGCTTTCCGAAATCCTTAAGGAAGATAATCTAAGCAAAGCAGTTGTTAAAGCCGGGGATGGATTTATGTACAAAGTACCATGTTTTATATTTGATAATAATATTATTTGGGGAGCAACAGCAATGATTCTTAATGAAGTAATTCATCTATTAAACAGGTAAAATACTGAAAAAATGCAGTATCAACCTTTACTGATTTTTTGTTTTAGTAGCTAAAATGTCATATGTGTCTTTTAAATGATTGTAAGTGGTTGTTCAAAATAAACAATTTGTATTATATTTTAATAAAAACAAGTTTTACTGAAAAAGATTCTCTTTTTTTTAAATATTTTTGGGATAATTTAAAAAGTATAATTAATTATATGATCACCTTATCAAAATATTTACAGGTAGAATGATAAAAAATGTTTTACAGCAATTATGCTAAGCGTAGTTAGCCATATCGCGATATAGTAGTAACGGGTAACGAGTAACGGGAAAATAAGTAGTTTTGAGATTTTGTTTGTGATTAGTGATAAAGTGCATGATAGAATTTGATTTGTTGATTAGTAATGGGTTAATTAAGTAAAACCGGTTATCTGTTACCTGTTGAGATGCAGCTAAATCCTGATCTTTCAGGATTAAATGTTATAAAATTATTAGAAATTTGAACTTTAAATACATTTTATACAGATGAAAATAAACATGACTATTGGAAAAACAATTGGAATTGGATTCGCTGCTTTTGCTGTATTATTTTTAATTATTAATTATTTTTCATTATCGGTAATAAAAGAAAATCAGGAATTAAACAGACGTGATAGCGAAATATATGTTCCGTCAATTAATTTATTGATAGAATTTAATAAAATCCTTACTAGTTCTGAAATACTTGCCGGCAACTCTGTTAATTTTCAAAATACTAATAATGAAAGTTATAAAGACCGGTTGCGTGAAAAGAGCCAGAAATATTATCCTGAGTTGAGAAATAAATTGGAAGATGTTTATGTTAAATGGGATCAGGAACAACAGAACAAGCTTGATAAGATTTTTTATCTGTCAGATGAGCTGTTTATGGTTTACAGTTTTGTTTTGAACAAATTAGAAGACATTGAGATTGATGATGACGTTGAATTAACTTCAGAGATAATTCCTTTGATTGAACCTGGAGGTAAAATAACAGATAATACAAGTCTTATAGTTGAAAAACTGGATGAATTAACCGGGATTCATCAAAACAATTTAAAAGAAGGAAGAGTTGAAGCGAAACAATTATCAGATAATTACACAAGACGCAATTTTATAATGATTATTGTTCTTTTGGCCGGTGGGTTTGTAATTGCCACTTTATCTGTTAAACATATATCAAGACCTCTTGGTTCGTTGAGGAGAGTTTTAAATTACCTTAGTCACGGAAAACTTCCTGATAACGATACGATAAAGCATACAAACAATTATGAAATTAAACAGATGGTTGAGGCTACTAAAAAACTTGTTGATGGTCTGAAGGAAAAAACTTCTTTTGCCAAAGATATAGGCCAGGGCAATTTTGAATCTGATTACAAGCCACAAACCAACGAAGACATATTAGGTGTTTCATTAATAGAAATGCGTGATAGCCTACGGGCAGCAGCCGAGGAAGAAAAAAAGAGGCAAGTTGAAGACAAAAAACGTAATTGGACTACCCAGGGAATTGCCAAATTCTCTGAATTACTTCGCCAAAATAATGATAATTTACAAGAATTATCGTTCAGACTTATCAAAAATATGGTTAATTATCTTGATGCAAATCAAGGAGGCCTTTTTATTTTGAGTGATGAAAAAGAAAATGAAGAGCAATTTGTTGAGCTTATTGCATGTTATGCTTACAAAAGAAAGAAATACAGGAAGAAGAAGATTTTCAAGGGCGAAGGACTGGTAGGAACGTGTTTGCAGGAAGGCGAAACAATTTTTATTTCTGATGTTCCTGATAATTATATTGAAATAACCTCAGGATTGGGAGACTCTAATCCAAGATCAATATTAATTGTACCACTTAAACTAAATGATGAGATATATGGTGTTGTTGAGATTGCATCATTTAATGTTTTTGAAACCTATCAAATAAAATTTGTTGAAAAAATAGGAGAATCTATTGCCTCAACAATTTCAAGTGTGAAAATTAATATTCATACCAATGATTTGCTAAAGCAATCTCAGGAACAAAGCGAAGAAATGCGGGCACAGGAAGAAGAGATGCGTCAAAACATGGAAGAAATGAATGCCACTCAAGAAGAAATGGAACGCAAAGAAGCTGAAAACCAGGAATTCTATACTACAATAAACAGCATTACCGGCATTATTTACATATCTCTTGAAGGTATTATAAAATCTGTTAATCAAACTTTTTCTGACATTACCGGCTACGACGAGCAAGAATTGATTGGTAAAGACCACAAAGTTTTATTCGACAAAAAATTTACCCAAAATACCATATACAAAAAATTATGGGAGGATGTAAACAACGGGCAACAAATTACTTCTGAATTTAAGCTTATTAATAGCAACAATGAAGTAATCAAAGTAAACGGAACATTTGGAGCAATAAGAGATAAGTTTGGCACAATAACAAAATTAATTTTTGTTGTTACAAATTATTAAAGTAATTAATTTAACAAGACCAATCTATTATTCTATTAATAGGGTTTATTTACGAATCTTTAGCTTGAAATATTATGAAATTTTTTGAAAGAATGAATGTTTTCGGCAAAATGTTGTTTTCTGTTCTGGTTGTTTCAGTGATTATTTATTCTATATCAATAGGTTATATAATTGTTAATTTGCAACAAAAAACAGTTGATGATGCAAAGCAACATACAAGAACGCTTGCTAGAGAATATGCAAATTACGTTACGAAAGAACTAAATTACGATTTTGACCTGACGCGGGGATTGGGATGGGCTTTTCAGGAATTTGAAAAATTAGATTCGGAACAGCGCGACGATTTTTATAATGACATACTCAAAAATTTCCTAATAAAAAATTCAAACTTTTTTTCTACCTGGGTTTCATGGGAGTTAAATGCAATATTGCCTGATTACGATTTGCCTTATGGAAGAGTCAGGCATGCCTTTTTTAGAGATAACAATAATATTGATTACATGGTTGATACCCTGGAACTGGAAGGAGATGATGAGGGCAGCTTATATCATCAAATTAAACAAGACAAAAAAGAAACCATTACAGACCCTTACTGGTTTAGTTATACAGGACTTGAGGAAGACAAGATTCTGGAAGTTAGCCCATCTATACCCATATTAATTAACGATTCATTTGCAGGACTCGTAGGAAGTGATATAATACTTGACCGATTTCAGGATTTTATAACATCAATAAAACCATCAGGTGTAGGATATATGTTTTTATTATCAAATGACGGCACTTTCATAGGACATCCCAGTGAAAATTTTTTGGGCAAAAACATAAGCGATGTTGAAAATGAATATGCTAAAGAAAAAAACATAAAGCACAAAATACAAAATAGTGAGTTTTTTGATCATTTCAGAAAAGACAGTATTTTTCAGGAACAGGCTTACGTGGCTTTTGCGCCGGTTCCTGTAGGAAACATTGACAAGCCGTGGTCTTTGGGTATTGTTATTCCTGAAAAACATATGATGAAAGAAGTAAATAAAACAATTTTTAATTCTGTAATGGTAGGTGTGCTGGGCTTAATTATTTTGTCTTTTGTTATCTACCTTATAGCACGAAAAATTACAAAACCATTAGCTGAAACCAAAAGTGTTTTGCAAACTATTTCTAAGGGCGACCTTGATAACGTAAATAAACTTAAGATTAAAAGCGGTGATGAAATCGGAGAAATATCTGAATCCTTAAATTCTTTGGTTGAAGGATTAAAACGAACTGCTGATTTTGCTAACAAAATAGGAGAAGGCAAGCTTGATGCCGAATTTGAGCTACTTAGCAATAACGATGTATTGGGCAATTCGCTTCTAAATATGAGCGCAAGCCTAAAAAAAGCTGAAAAAGAAGAAAATAAACGAAAACTGGAAGATAAAAAAAGAAACTGGGCTACAAAGGGACATGCGACGTTTGCCGATATATTACGACAAAACAATGACAACATTGAGGAGCTGTCTTATAAAGTGATATTTAATCTGGTTAAATATCTTAATGCTAATCAAGGAGGTATATTTGTACTAAATGACGATGACCCAAACAATAAATTTCTTGAATTAACTGCATGTTATGCTTTTGACAGAAGAAAATATCTTCAAAAAACTATTCAGCCTGGAGAAGGTCTTGTGGGTGCATGTTTTCTTGAACAAAAAACCACATATATAAAGGATGTTCCACAAGATTACATTCATATTACCTCAGGGCTTGGTGGTGAAAATCCCGGTTGTATTCTGATTGTGCCGCTTATCATAAATGAAGAAGTTATGGGTGTTATTGAACTAGCTTCATTCAATTATTTCGAAAAACATGAAATAGAGTTCATTGAAAAAGTTGCCGAGAGCATTGCAAGTACAATATCCAATGCCAAAATTAATGCTAAAACCGCATACCTGCTGGAGCAGTCGCAACAACAAACCGAAGAAATGAGGGCACAAGAAGAAGAAATGCGGCAAAATATGGAAGAACTTCAGGCTACTCAGGAAGAAAAAAACCGGAGAGATGAGGAAATGCAAACCAAGTTAAATCAAAAAATGGAAGAGTTAAATATAGAAAAAGAAAAAACAGAGAAAATGTCAGCCAAATATAATAATGAAACTAATGAACTTTCTCAAAAAATAGAAATGCTTAAAATACAGATAAAACAAAAAGATGAACAAATTGCCAAATTAAAAGAAGAAGGAAAAAGCAAAAATAAATAATAGCTCAATTGACATATAAAAATCCTAATTTTTAGTTTATGGCACAATTTCAAGTATTTGAAAAAGGGATATATGTAAATGGTCAAACTATTTTAGCTGTTGTTAACGGGATGCCCAAATTTAAGGACCTGGCATTTATGATTCTTAGTGAAAACGGCCTGCAAAATATACATGTAAATCAAAGGTATTCGATGCAATCGTGGTTAAATGCATTTAAAACCATTGCCGAGGAAATAGGAGAAAAAACCTTGTTTGAAATAGGAAAAGTCATACCATACAGTGCCGATTTTCCATCTGACATAACCACAATTGAAAAAGGCCTTAAATCAATTGATATTGCTTATCATATTAATCATTCCAAAAACGGGAAGGATCCAATGTATAACCCTCAAACCCGTGAAATGCAAGAAGGTATCGGGCACTATATTTTTGAATCTACCGGTAATAATTCGGCAAAAATAATTGGTAGCAATCCATATCCTTGTGAATTTGACAGAGGAATTATATCAGCTATGGCTCAAAAATATAAACCCTTAGCTATAGTAAATATTGACTTGGATTCAGAAAACAGAAAGAGCGGAGGAAAAACAACCACTTATATAATTAAATGGTAAACAATTTATACTTTGAATTAAAGCTGTTTTTCCTTAAGCTTATAGTTTCATTAAATAGAAATTGTAAATATTAGTTGCTTCCTGGATTAACTATAAAACAACAACAATCTTAAATACTATTTATCCTTTATTTCATCAACAATTGCTTTAAAAGCATCAGGCTCATTCATTGCAATATCAGCTAAAACTTTGCGGCTGATAATAATATTTTTTTTATTCAATTCACCCATGAATTGAGAGTAACTCATTCCATATTGCCTAACTGCAGCGTTAATGCGCATTATCCACAAACTTCTGAAGTTTCTCTTCTTGTTGCGCCTGTCCCTGTATGCATATGTTTGGCCTTTTTCCCATGTATTTTTTGCAACTGTCCATACATTTTTTCTGGCGCCAAAATAACCTTTGGTTTTGCTTAGGAGCTTTTTTCTTCTCCTTCTTGCAGCTACTTTATTTACTGATCGTGACATAATTCTGTTTTTTTTGTTTAGCGCTTTCCCTTATGGGAAAAACTTTTCGGGCTAAAACAATGTTTATAATAATTTTAAACAGTTAACATAGATTTAATGTTTTTTTCATCGCTTTTATGCACATAAGAAGTCTTTGTTAAATTTCTCTTACGCTTCTTGGCTTTTTTTGTCAAAATATGACTTTTATAAGCTTGTTTTCTCTTTATTTTACCGGAAGCGGTAAGCGAAAACCGCTTTTTTGCACCGGATTTGGTCTTCATCTTAGGCATTATTGCTATTATTTACTTTAATTATTTATTATACTTATTTTTTGATTATTTATTTTTGGTTTGTTTTTTGGGTGAAATCAACATTATCATACGCTTTCCTTCAAGTTTTGGCATTTGTTCAACTTTACCGTATTCTTCTATCTCTTGCGCGAAGCGAAGTAAAATTACTTCACCTTGTTCTTTATAAATAATTGACCTACCCTTAAAAAAAACAAATACTTTTAATTTTGCACCTTCCTGTAAAAACTTCTTAGCATGATTTACTTTAAAGTTAAAATCATGATCATCAGTGTTTGGCCCCATCCGTATTTCTTTCGTAACAACTTTAGCGGCATTGGCTTTTATCTCTTTTTGCTTCTTTTTTTGCTCATAAAGAAACTTTTTGTAATCCATCACTTTACAAACAGGTGGATTGGCTGTAGGTGCAATTTCTACAAGATCAAGCTCTAATTCATCGGCAATAGCCTGGGCTTCTTTAATAGGATAAATGTCTTGTTTTACATCTTCACCTACAACTCTTACAACAGGTGCATCAATTTTTTCATTGATGCGATGCTGGTCCTCTTTTTTTCTGTGACCTCCTCTTTTTGAAAATTGTTTTGGGTTAGATGACTTAGTTATATTAAATTCCTCCTAATGTTTTGTTATTAAATAAGATTAATTAAACTATTTATAAATCAACGAAGCTTTTTACTTCATTAATAATACTTTTTGCAAAATCATCAATTGTATATTCACCCAAATCTCCTTGCTGATGTTTTCGAACAGAAACTGTTTGGTTTGCTTCTTCTTTTTCGCCTACTATCAGCATGTATGGGATTTTTCGTGTTTCCGCATCCCGAATTTTCTTGCCGGTTTTTTCATTGCGGTTATCAATCAGGATGCGAAGTTCGTAATTTTTTAACAAATTTAAAACTTTTTCGGCATAATTTTGAAACTTATCGCTGATTGGCAGTATAATAACTTGATCTGGAGTAAGCCATAAAGGGAATTTGCCGGCACAATGTTCGATAAGTACTGCAACAAAACGCTCCATTGATCCAAAGGGCGCTCTGTGTATCATCACCGGCCTGTGCTTTTGATTATCGCTTCCCACATATTCAAGATCGAAACGATCAGGCAGGTTATAGTCAACCTGTATAGTGCCCAATTGCCACTCTCTTTTAAGAGCATCCTTGACCATAAAGTCAAGCTTAGGCCCATAAAAAGCTGCTTCACCTGTAACAATTTCGGCATCTAACCCTTTTTCTTTTGTCGCTTCTATAATAGCTTTTTCAGCTTTCTCCCAATTATCACTTTTACCTATATAGTCTTTCATACTATTGGGATCACGTAAAGATATCTGAGCTTTGTAATCCTTAAAATCAAGAGCATGAAAAATTAATAAAACTATATCTATCACCTTTATAAATTCTTCTTTAACCTGGTCAGGGCGACAAAAAATATGTGCATCATCCTGGGTAAATCCTCTTACTCTTGTCAAACCATGCAACTCACCACTTTGTTCATATCTGTATACTGTACCAAATTCTGCAAATCTAACCGGAAGATCTTTATAAGAATATTGTTTTGTTTTAAATATTTCACAATGATGAGGACAATTCATGGGTTTAAGCATAAACTCTTCACCTTCAGCGGGTGTGGTTATAGGGCGAAAAGAATCAGACCCGTACTTTTCATAATGGCCGCTTAATACATATAAGTTTTTATTGCCAATATGTGGGGTAATTACTGGAAGATAACCGGATTTTACCTGGACTTTTTTAAGAAAATTTTCTAATATTTCGCGCATTTGTGCTCCCTTTGGAAGCCAAAGCGGGAGCCCCTGCCCTACTGTTTGCGAAAAAGAAAATATCTCCATTTCACGGCCTATTTTCCTGTGATCTCGCTTTTTTGCCTCTTCCAGCATTTCAAGGTATTCATCCAGCATTTTCTTTTTAGGAAACGATATTCCGTATACCCGGGTCAATTGTTTACGCGACTCATCACCACGCCAGTAAGCACCTGCCAAACTAAGAAGCTTAATTGCTTTAATAAAACCGGCATCGGGTAAATGAGGACCCCGGCAAAGATCAACAAAATTACCTGACTCATATAAAGTTATATGACCGTCCTCCATCTCACTAATCAGCTCAACTTTATACTGATCATTCTTTTTTTTAAAGTATTCAAGAGCCTCCTTCTTGGAAATTTCTTTACGCTTAAATGATTCCTTATTACGAATCAGCTCTTGCATCTTCTTTTCAATATCAGGAAGATCTTCAGGTGTCAATGTATTTTCACCCAAATCAATGTCATAATAAAACCCATTTTCAATATCTGGACCAATACCAAACTTTGTACCGGGATACAATTCTTCTATTGCCGCTGCCATGATATGAGCCGAAGAATGCCACATTGTAGCTTTTCCTTCTTTATCATCAAATGTGTGTAATTTTACAGAAGCATCATTAGAAATAGGGCGATTCAAATCCCACACTTCTCCATTAACGCTCACAGAAAGTACATTACGTGCAAGCCCCTCACTGATGCTTTTGGCTATTTCAATACCAGTAACACCCTCAGGAAATTGCTTTAAAGAATTGTCAGGAAGAGTTATTTGAATCATAATTAAATACCTTTTTTCAAGGCGCAAAGATACTGTTTTATCATATTAATCAGGTAAAAAAAATAATTTTTTTCTCAATATTAAGCTAATAAACAAATTATACCAATGTAAAGTTTATTTTCCCGTTAAAAAATGATTTTAATAAAATAGTTGGTTCTTAAAATAAAAATAATAATAAAAATGCAGTAAGATATTTTACAATCTTCTATTATAACTGTAAATAGTATTATGTTAGATTAATTTTTACTGATTAAATGGGTTTTTGATTATAATTAGCTAAAAAAAATTATCGTTTTATTCAATCTTTTTTTACTTTCGCAACATATAAATTTATTTTATAAACAAAGAATCATTTTGTCAGATGGGGCGGATTAAAGACACTAAGTATATTTTTGTAACAGGTGGTGTTACATCGTCTCTTGGAAAAGGCATTATAAGTGCCTCCTTGGCTAAACTTTTACAAGCACGCGGATATACGGTAACTATTCAAAAACTTGATCCATACATTAATATTGACCCCGGAACACTTAACCCATACGAACATGGTGAATGTTATGTTACTGAGGATGGTGCCGAAACAGATTTAGACCTGGGGCATTATGAACGCTTTCTTAATATCAGAACTTCACAAGCAAATAATGTTACTACAGGTAGGATTTATAAATCAGTTATTGAAAAAGAACGTAAAGGTGAGTATTTGGGTGATACTGTGCAAGTTATACCACATATTACCGATGAAATAAAACAATCTATTAAGCTTTTGGGAGAAAAAAATCAGTATGATTTTGTTCTCACAGAAATAGGTGGAACAGTGGGTGACATTGAATCATTACCATATGTTGAAGCAATCAGGCAATTAAAATATGAAATGGGTAAAAACTGCCTGGTTATTCATTTGACATTAGTTCCATATCTGGCAGCAGCAAAAGAACTGAAAACCAAGCCTACACAACATTCTGTAAAAACAATGCTTGAATATGGTGTACAGCCTGATATTCTTGTTTGCCGCACCGAAAAACACCTAAATCAATCCATAAAGGATAAAATAGCTCTCTTTTGTAATATTGACAACTCTTCTGTTATTGAATCATTAGATACTAATTCTATATATAATGTTCCTTTATTAATGCAAAAAGAGGAACTTGACCGGGTAGTATTAAAAAAAATCAACTTAGATTTCAGAGAAGTTCCGGATTTAAGTGAATGGAAAACATTCTTACACCGCCTTGAAAATCCCAAGAAAAATATAAAGATAGGTTTAATAGGCAAATATGGTGAATTGATTGATTCTTATAAATCCATTATTGAATCTCTTATACATGCCGGTACAGTGAATGATTGCAAAATAGACCTGAAGCTTATTCAATCCGAGCAAATAAATAAAAAAAATATTTCAGATAAATTAAAAGACCTTTCGGGTATACTTGTAGCTCCAGGATTTGGTAATCGTGGAATTGATGGAAAGATTTTAACTGCAAATTATGCCAGGAGTAACAAAATTCCCTTTTTCGGAGTTTGCCTTGGAATGCAATGTGCTGTGATAGAATTTGCAAGAAATGTTCTTAATCTTAAAGATGCTCATTCAACAGAAATGAATACCGAAACTCCTTACCCGGTTATAGATATAATGGAAGAACAAAAGAAAATAACAATGAAAGGCGGAACAATGAGGCTTGGATCTTACCCATGCGATATTAAACCTCAAAGCAAAGTATTTTCGATTTATAAACAAAAACAAATCCTGGAAAGACATCGTCACCGATACGAGTTTAATAACAGTTATCTTGATGATTTCGAAAACCATGGAATGAAAGCTTCAGGAATTAATCCAGATGCTAATCTTGTAGAAATAATTGAGCTAAATAATCACCCCTGGTTTATCGGAGTACAGTTTCATCCTGAATACAAAAGCACAGTGGCAAAACCACACCCATTATTTGTTAAATTTGTTGAGGCTTCCCTTAAATACAAGCAAAAAACTTTGTAAAAATCATACTCGAAAAATATATTTTTCAAAACAGTAGCAAATATTTTTGTTATTATTTAGTTTATTAAAATGAATTTTTTAAGCTATCTTTGCACTTTTAAAAATTTAATATAAATGAACCGCGACAATATAATAGGATTAATAGTCATTCTTTTTTTAATGATAGGCTATAGTATATATATAGCCCCCTCGGAAGAAGAACAGCAAAGGCGAATACAAGAACGAGAAAGGATACAAGACAGTATTGCTGAAGCTGAAAGAAAAAAAGTTGAAGAAGATACTATAGAAGTAGAAAAAGATACTGATGATATAGAGACGGTAATTCCGGATGAAGAAATAGAAGAAGAGCTTGATAAAGAAGTAGAGTACGAAGCTTTACGTGATCAATATGGCCTTTTTGCCGGAAGCGCTACCGGCGAAGATAAATTATATACTCTGGAAAGTGAAGTTTTAAAGCTTCAAATAAGCAAACAAGGTGGTTATATACACTCAGTTGAGCTTAAAGAATACAAAACTTATAAAAATGAACCTCTTAAGCTTTTTTATGGTAACGATGATAAGTTGTCGTTAAACTTTTTCTACGGAAACCGGGTTATTAATACCGCCAACTTCTTTTTTGAACCCCATTTTGATAATGAGCAGTTTCTTATAGATAAAAACCACTTAAAAGTTGAACCTGGTGATTCAGTTACGTTTTCCATGCGATTGCATGTTGATAACTCTACAGAAGACAATCCCAGGTATATAGAATTTCAATACGGCATTCATGGCGACAGTTATATGACTGACTTTAATATCGGTTTTGTCGGGATGCAAGACATTGTTGCAGCCAACACATCTCATATCAACCTCGACTGGAATATTAACATGCCACGTCATGAAAAAAACCGCGATTTTGAACAAAGCAGGTCTGCTTTATACTACAGGTATGCTACAGGGGATGTTGACAACCTAAGACGAAACCGGGATGATTCTGAAAATATTGGTTCAAGGGTAAATTGGGTATCTTTTAAACAACAGTTTTTTTCATCAGTATTAATTGCTGAAGATAATTTTTCAAATGCTCATTTAGAAAGTATCTTATTTGATGAAGAAAATGAAGAGTTTTTGAAAAAATTATCAGCATCAATGGATTTGCCATACTCCTCACGTGATGTTACGAATTATTATCCAATGCAGTTTTATTTCGGGCCAAATCATTATCAAACACTGGCTAAATATGATATGGACCTTGAAAGACAGATAAATCTTGGATGGGGTATATTCGGCTGGATTAATAGATTGGCAATAATTCCGGTATTTAACTTTTTGGATGGGTTTATTTTTAATTATGGTATTATCATTTTAATACTCACTTTTTTGCTTAAATTGGTTTTATTGCCTATAGCGTACAAAACATACATGTCATCAGCCAAAATGAGGGTTTTAAAGCCTGAAATAGAGGAGTTAGGTAAAAAATATCCTAAAAAGGAAGATGCAATGAAAAAGCAACAGGCAACTATGGCGCTATACAAAAAAGCTGGAGTTAACCCAATGGCGGGATGTGTTCCGATGTTGCTTCAATTACCTATACTTATTGCAATGTTTAGGTTTTTTCCTGCTTCTATTGAACTCAGACATGAACCATTTTTATGGGCTACAGACCTTTCTTCCTACGACTCAATATTAGACCTCCCTTTCAGCATTCCTTTTTACGGTGATCACGTCAGTCTGTTTACCTTACTCATGGCTACTTCAACTATTATTTACACAAGGATGAACAGCCAAATGATGGGAAGTACAAATCAAATGCCGGGGATGAAAACCATGCTATACATGATGCCCATAATGTTGCTAGGTATATTTAACAGCTTTCCGGCCGGCCTTAGCTACTATTATTTTCTTACTAACCTTATTACCTTCGGGCAAATGTTCCTGTTCAGGACATTTGTCAATGAAGATGCTATTTACAAAAAAATACAGGAAAATAAGAAAAAACCTGTAAAAAAATCAAAATGGCAGAAAAAGCTTGAAGACATTCAAAAAGAAAAAGCCAACCAAGCAAAAAGAAAAAGATAATAACTTGTCAATTAACAAAATTTAAATTCCTTGATTTTTTTTTAAAAAATCTGGTTGTTATATTTGAAATACAAAAGAATGTTTTTAATATTAATAACCAATAAAATAATCAAGCTATGAAAAAACAAATAATATTAGCCACATTAATATCATCATTTTCGCTGTTATTATTTATGTCTTGCGAAGATGATAACGACAACGATTTACTTTCACCAGAAGAAGCAAAAACAGAAATACGAAATACTGATGAATCTATAGCCACCCATATAAATGATATGCAAAATTCAAAAGCTGTTCTGACAATGGAGTTTTTCTCTGAACTTGTTAATGAACGGCAGATTGACTTAAAATCTTTTGCAGAAGCAACTATTAAAAAAACTCCGAAACAATTTTTTACAAAACCCGGTTATTTTTCATCATCTCTAATCAAATCTCACAAAGCAGATGATATTGATCCTACAGAAGATACAGGCATTTATGAATACGATTTTGACAAAAATGAATTTGTATTGATAGAGAATTATGTAGATTATTTAAAGTTCATATTTCCTGCTGACCAGGAAGCTTTTAATAAAGAGGAAAACAATGCTGAATTAAGAATTGATGAATTTATAGTAATTAAAGATAATGATGACGAAATACCAATAAAAATAATTCTTAAACTCACTGTTGATGAAGAAAAACTTGTTTCATTAGATTACAACATGCAGCTTGGTGAGCGTTATCATATGCCGGTAAGCGGGTCGGCAGAATTAGTAATGCCTCCTTATAATATTGAAGTTGCATTATCGGGTACTGAGCCAGATTTTGAATCATCAATGAATTGGAGCATAGATAACACTACATTAGCGAATTATTATCTTGAACTTACCGTTGATTTGGAAAAAGAAACTCCCGAATTAATTGATGGGAATATGCAATTTGTTCCTATAAAATTTGATGGGAATGTTCATGCCTTAAATATTGAAGAGCATATTGAAGATGCCGAAAATGGTAATGGTGATATAGATATCGATTATTTAAATGAGCAATTAGATATTGAAGTTATTCATACCGATTATAATCAGGTAATTGGACATTTGAATTTTTCTGTTGTTTTTGAAGAAGATGAACCTGTATTATTAATCACTATTGTATATCAAGACGATTCGTGGGAGTATATAAACGAAGCTATGCCTGAAATTGCTGCCATAATTGGCTGGAATAACAATGATTGAAGTAAAGTAAACTGAAAAAAATAAAGAGAAAAAAACCGCATCTTTAACAAAAGGTGCGGTTTTTTTTAATTTGACAATTTAAAATAATTGCATTCGAAGCTATTTGTTAACTTTGCAGAAAAAAGTATTATGAAAAATCAGGAACTTTATAATATTTCACCGATTGACGGAAGATACAGAGAAAAAACATCTTCGCTGCAAAATTACTTCAGTGAAGCTGCACTCATAAAGTACCGGGTGTTTGTTGAGGTAGAATATTTTATCGCATTATGCAAATTACCACTACCCCAATTAAAAAATCTTGAAACATCATATTTTGAAAAGTTAACGAATATTTATAAATCATTTTCCGATAATGACGCTCTAAGAGTTAAAGAGATTGAACAATCTACAAATCATGATATAAAAGCTGTAGAATATTTTCTTAAAGAGAAATTTGAACAGCTCGATATGGATAAATATAAGGAGTTTATTCATTTTGGGCTAACATCACAAGATATTAATAATACTGCTATTCCTCTTTTGTTAAAAGACAGTATAACCTATGAGTTATTGCCAAAAATAGAAGAGCTGTTATATGATTTAGAAAATTTGTCAAAAAAATGGCTTTCATACCCAATGCTTGCACGTACGCATGGACAAGCTGCTTCACCGACAACTGTCGGAAAAGAAATTTATGTTTTTTATTACAGACTGCAAAACCAATTACAACAATTAAAAAATATTAGCTACCCTGCTAAATTTGGTGGTGCTACAGGTAATTTCAACGCTCATCAAATATCCTATCCTGACGTTAACTGGATTGAATTTGCTAATCAGTTTATTGAAGAAAACTTAAAACTAAAACGCTCCGAAGTAACAACACAAATAGATAACTATGACGGCATATCAGAAATATTCGATTGCCTGAAAAGGATCTGTATAATCATTAATGACCTTAACAAAGATTTATGGGCATACATATCGATGGATTATTTCAAACAAAATATCTCCAAAAATGAAGTAGGGTCTTCAGCTATGCCTCACAAAGTAAACCCTATTGATTTTGAAAATTCTGAGGGTAACTGTGGAATTGCTGTTGTACTTTTCGAACATCTGTCGGCTAAACTGCCAATTTCGAGATTGCAGCGTGACCTAACTGACTCCACAGTAATAAGAAATATTGGCATCCCATGTGCTCACATGCTCTTAGCAATTAAGGCAACAATTAAAGGATTAAACAAACTTGTTATTAATAAAACTCAAATTGACAAAGATCTGGAAAACAATTGGCAAATAGTTGCAGAAGCTATTCAAACTATATTACGGCGTGAAGGTTATCCAAAACCCTATGAAAAACTAAAAGAGCTAACAAGAGTAAATAAAATAATCGACCGGAAAACAATACATGATTTTATAGATAAGCTTGAAATAGACAAAGAAATAAAAAATGAAATGAAAAACATTACTCCCTTTAACTATACAGGAATTATGCCGAAAATTTGAAGAAAATAAATTTTTAATAATTATGTAAAGCAATTAAAGTTTTTATAAAACTTACAATAAGTCGAAAAATAAAGAGAATGACATTTTGATGAAAAAATATAAAAAAATACTTAAATAATTAACTCCTTACAGGTTGAATATTTTTTACAATCTTATTTTTAATTTCTTGGCAGCTATTTTTGCAGTTTTTTCACTTACAATGATCGCTCCTGTTTTAGGCGTTTTGTTTGACAATCAGCCCATTGTAGAAGAACCTGTGCCATTGGCTTTATCTGTGGAGTCTGTAGAGCAAAATTTTAATTACTACGTAAGTTTATTAATAACTAACTATAGTGAATTTTATGCTCTTTTCTTTATTGCCTTTATTGTAATTATTACCAGCTTACTAAAAAATTGCTTCAGATATTTGGCAATGTTTCAACTTGCAACCACAAGGACCGGGGTTGTGAAAAATATTCGCAACAAGTTATATGACAAAACAATAGACTTGCCTCTCTCCTACTATACCAATGAGCGTAAAGGCGATGTTCTTTCAAGAATGACCAATGATGTGCAGCAAATTGAGCTAAGCTTAATAAGCAGCCTTGAAATGATTATCCGGGAGCCATTAACAATTATGGTGTATCTGATAACTCTTTTTATAATGAGTCCTGTACTGACAATATTTGTTTTGATTCTTCTTCCATTAAGTGGCCTGATTATTGGTAGAATTGGCAAAAATCTTAAGATTTCAGCTTTGCGTGGACAAAGTAAACTGGGTATTATAATGTCTGTGATTGAAGAAACACTTACCGGTCTGAGAATAATAAAAGCATTTAATGCTGAAGACAAGATAAAAAGACGATTTTATAGCTTGAACAGTCTTTATACCAGGGTTATGACCAAAATGTACCGCAGACATTATCTTGCCGGCCCTACAAGCGAGTTTTTAGGAACAATGGTTGTTGTAATTATTGTTTTATACGGTGGCTTTTTGGTTTTGGAAGGTCAATCAAACCTTTCTTCCCAGGGCTTTATTGCTTACATTGCAATTTTCTCTCAAATAATAAGTCCTGCAAAACATTTTTCTAAAGCCTATTACAATATACAAAAAGGGATGGCTTCTGCCGACAGGTTTGAAGATATTATGCAAGCCAAAAATACTATTGTTGAAATCAAAAATCCCCTGCCCGTCAAATCCTTTAACAATCAAATAGAATATAAAAATGTGAGTTTTAGCTATGACGATAACAATGATGTATTAAAAAACATCAACCTTGTAATCCCCAAAGGCAAATCCATTGCTCTTGTTGGTCATTCAGGAGCAGGCAAGTCTACTTTCGTTGACCTGCTACCACGTATTCTTGATGTCACCAAAGGTGAAATACTTCTGGATGGAATTAACATCAAAAACTTCAAAATTAAAGACCTCAGAGCATTAATGGGTAATGTTAACCAGGAAGCAATACTATTTAACGATAACTTTTTTAATAACATAGCCATAGGAAGCGAAAACGTTGCTGAAGATCAGGTTATAAGGGCTGCTAAAATAGCCAATGCTCATGAGTTTATTATGCAAACAAAAAACGGATATTATTCAAACATTGGTGAAGGCGGTAACAAACTTTCCGGCGGACAGCGCCAAAGACTATCAATCGCAAGAGCCGTATTGCATAATCCACCCATTTTGATTCTTGACGAAGCAACCTCATCACTCGATACCGAATCGGAAAGACTTGTACAAACAGCCCTTAGCAAAGTATTGGAAAATAGAACATCAATTGTTATTGCCCACAGGCTCTCTACTGTAGTCAATGCCGACATGATCTGCGTACTGCAGGAAGGGAAAATTATTGAGACAGGCAATCATCAAGAATTATTATCCCAAAATGGATTATATAAAAAATATCATAGTACACAAATGTTTTCGTAATAACCCGATAAAGGCAGGTCAATCAGACACTTAATTTAACTTATTACATTTATCCTCCTGTGTTATAATTGCTATTTGTTTACCGCAATCATTGTTTTTTTTATTAACAAATAATTTTTTAAACAAAAACTACCCGAAAAAAATATACTAAATTGGGTTTTTTTAAAATAAAACATTAAATTTGTTATGTTAACCCCATTTGTCCTGGATTAGTTTTCAAGTATCCGAATAAATTTGTTTGTGTTTCTTTCTGTTTTTGTGATTTTGTAGCAAGATTAATTTTAACCGGATATTAATATTGATTTCTAAATGTTTGGATGAAAAAAACTCAAAAACTGACTTTTTTCAGTTTCAATTGAAAAAACTCGTTAAAAATTACACAGCTCATAAAGCTTATTAATAAAGTGAACTGGAAAAATTATCTTACATTTAGTCGTTCTGAAAGAAACGGAATTGTGGTTTTTGCAATTCTGCTTGTTGTTATCATTTTAGCTCCTAAAATACATGATATTTTTTTTTATGAGCAAAAAAGAATTGACCCTGAATCCTTCAAAAAAGATATTCTGGCCTTCGAAGATCAACTCAGAAAAATCGAGAACAAAACCAGGATATCATATACAACAAAAAAAACTCATGATTTAAATAATAATCTGCCAAAGTCTGAAAAGCCTCAAATTTTACTACAGCCCATTGAGTTTAATCCTAACCAATTAGAGGAAAAATTATGGCTTGATATGGGCATGCCTGAAAATGTAGTCAGAACAATAAAAAATTATGAAGATGCCGGTGGTTCGTTCAGGTTTAAAGAAGATGTTAACCGTATATACGGCATTACAGATGAAATGTATGCCCAACTTAGCCCTTATATTAAATTACCTTCTAAAGATCAATTTTATAAAGATAGTGAAAGCATAAAAGCAGATGAAGTGAAAGAAACAGATGAAAAACCAGAGAAGCCTCTATTAGTGGATATCAATACCGCAGATACCCTGGAGCTAATGAAAATAAGAGGTATAGGCCCTTTTTATTCTAAATCAATTGTAGAATACAGAAATTCTCTCGGCGGGTTTGTTTCTATTTATCAACTTATGGATATCTATGGCATGAATGATGAACGATTTGAATCAATAAAAAAACATATAATTATAAAGGATTCTGTAATTAAACAAATTAATATAAATGAGGCAGATTTTTCAGAGATGATCAGGCATCCCTATTTAAACAGAAATCTTGTGAATAATTTAATTGTAATGCGTCAACAACATGGGAAATTTCATGCTATTGAAGATATAAAAAGATCGCACATTATAGATGATGAAACTTTTGCAATAATTGCACCATATCTTAAACTTGATAAATGAAATTTACATGATTATTATACATTTTTCCATTCTGTTAAACAATAATTATAAACTATTTGTTATATTTACATAAAATTTATTAAGTCTAAATAAAAATAATAAATCATCATGAAAACAAAAACCATAAAAAAATCAATTATATTTCTAATAACTATAACAGTTATCGGATTTATAACATTAGCAAACCAGGCCATTAATGAATCCGAGAAGTTAAAGGAGATGAGCCGTAATAACCCTCATGAGTTACCTGACTTAGAGTATGAATATGATGCCCTCGAGCCATATATAGATGCCAAAACAATGAAAATACATCATAGCAAGCATCATCAGGCTTATGTAAATAATTTAAATTCGGCAATTACCGGTACAGAGTTAGAAAATATGGCACTGGAAAAAATATTCGAAAACATGAGTGCACATTCCGCCAGTGTCAGGAATAATGGAGGTGGTCATTACAATCACGCATTATTTTGGAAAGTTTTATCGCCGGATGGTGGCTCTATGCCGGGCAAAACGTTTCTTGATGTTCTTGAGAGCAGGTTTGGTTCATTTGACGATTTTAAAAATAAGTTTAACACTGCAGCTGCTACCCGTTTTGGTAGTGGTTGGGCATGGCTGATTGTAGATGATGAAGGCCAGCTTCAAATTACCAGTACACCAAATCAAGATAATCCACTGATGGACGTGGTTGAAAAACAAGGAACACCCATCCTTGGACTGGATGTTTGGGAACATGCATATTATTTAAAATATCAAAACCGGAGAGCTGATTATATTGGTGCATTTTGGAATGTGGTAAACTGGCCTGAAGTAGAGAAACGGTATAGGGAAGTGGTTAATAATTATTGATTTTTTATTATTTGTGATAAAATTCCGGCGGTAAGCAATTAACTTGCACCGCCGGAATTTTTTATTTGGTAATACAAAACCATTATTCGAAAGATAAAACTGATTTTTTGATAATTTCAACACACTCCATGAGTTGTTCTTCAGTAATAACTAATGGGGGTGCAAAACGTATCTTATCACCATGAGTGGGTTTAGCCAAAAGGCCATTTTCAGCCATTTTTACACATACATCCCAGGCTGTTTTTCCGCCTTTAGGTTTGATTACTATTGCATTGAGCAATCCTTTTCCCCTAACAACCGAGATCATATCGGTTTTAATTGCTTTTAGTTCACGTCTTAATATTTCACCAAGTTTTTGTGACCTTTCACACAGGTTTTCGTCTCTAACAACATCCAGTGCAGCTATAGCTACACGACCTGCAACCGGGTTACCTCCAAATGTGGATCCATGTTGCCCCGGCTGAATAACAAGCATAATGTCATCGTTAGCCAGAACGGCAGATACAGGGTATAACCCTCCACTTATAGCTTTACCAAGAACCAGAACATCGGGCTTTACATTTTCATGATCACATGCTAATCTTTTTCCCGTGCGGGCAATTCCGGTTTGAACTTCATCTGCAATAAAAAGCACACCAGCTTCCTCACAAAGTTGTTTAGCTTTTGTCAGGTATCCTTCATCCGGAACAAATACACCTGCTTCACCTTGTATCGGTTCGACAAGAAAACCTGCCACATCAGGATCCTTCAATGCCTCAGCCAAAGCTTCGGTATCGTTGTATGGAATGCTTATAAAACCGGGTGTATATGGCCCGTATTCTTTGGTTGCATCATGATCTGATGAAAATGAAATAATAGTTGTAGTACGTCCATGAAAATTCCCTTCACAAACAATAATTTTTGCCTTGTTTTCACCAATGCCTTTTTTTTGATATGCCCATTTACGACAAAGCTTGATAGAAGTTTCAACTGCTTCGGCACCGGTGTTCATGGGTAGTATTTTATCAAACCCAAAATATTCGGTAACATATTTCTCATATACTCCCAATACATCATTATAAAATGCACGTGAAGTAAGTGCCAGCTTTCCGGCTTGTTCAGTCAGAGCTTTAACAATCTTTGGATGACAATGACCCTGATTTACAGCCGAGTAAGCAGATAAAAAATCATAATAACGCTTTCCTTCAGAGTCCCAAACATATACACCTTCACCTTTACTAAGTACTACAGGTAGTGGATGATAATTGTGTGCACCATATTTTGACTCCAGGTCCATGGCCATCTTAGATGTAATCTTTTCATTAAATTGTGTACTCATAACATTTATATAATTTAAAATTTAAACATTGCTTTGATAATAAACATTTTCAGCAAATATAGATAATTTAAATCACTAAAAAAAATAACCTGCAATATTGTTATTATTAAACAACAGCACCAAAGAAAATAATATGTTATTAAGTTATGATTTATAAAAATCAACTTAAAAACTAAATAGCATAGCTTTTAAATACTATCATTACTCTGGTGAAATACTTTTGTAACAGCCACAATATACTTTATCTTTGTGGCTAAAAAAGTGAGCAGGAAAAATAAACTTACAGGCAAAATATATAAAAACGTTGAGATTACTGATATAGGCGCTGAAGGCAAATCAATTGCCAAAATTGACCAAAAAGTCGTATTCGTTCCTTTTGGAGCTCCCGGTGATATTATTGATTTGCATATAACAAAAGACCGAAAAAAATTCCTTGAGGGCAAAATTGTAAACATACATAAGGAGTCAAAACAAAGGGTTGAACCCTTTTGCGAACACTTCACCCTTTGTGGGGGATGTAAGTGGCAGCACCTTAAGTATTCACAACAACTAAAATACAAGGAAATACAAGTAACTGATACCCTTCAACGAATTGGAAAAGTCAACTATAACTTTTCTCACAATAATATTATTCCGTCGCCCGAAAATCAGTTTTATAGAAATAAGCTTGAATACACATTTTCTAATAAGCGATGGTTGTTTGATGAAGAAATTAAAAAAAATGAAAAGATAGAAGATCCGGAAGGATTAGGGTTTCATATACCCGGTTATTTTGATAAAATAATAGATGTCAAAAAGTGCTGGCTTCAACCAGAACCTTCAAATCAAATCAGGTTATCAATAAAAAGTTTTGCTGTTCAAAACGGGTATAGCTTTTTTAATATAAGAAAAAAAGAGGGTTTTTTGCGTAATGTTATAATTCGAAATAACCTGAAAGGTGAGTTTATGGTTATACTGGTTGCTTTCGAAAATAATATGGAGCAAATAACTAAAATACTTGATTTCATTAATAAGCTATTTCCTCAAATTAAATCATTATATTATATAATTAATCCCAAAAAAAATGACTCTCTTGATGATCTTAAACCTGTTCTTTATAAAGGAGATCCTCATTTGTCAGAAGTAATTAACGGATTAGTTTTTAAAATTGGGCCCAAAACATTTTATCAAACCAATAGCCGGCAGGCTATATCACTTTATAATATTACCAGCAAATATGCGGGGCTTACAGGTAAGGAAACCGTATATGATCTTTATACCGGAACAGGTACAATAGCTAACTTTTTAGCCGGCCAATGCAAAAAAGTCGTAGGAATAGAATATTTAGATGAAGCAGTTGATCATGCCAGGGAAAACTCCAGGCTCAATAAAATTGGCAATACTGAATTTTTATCGGGAGATATGTCAAAATTATTTAATGAAGAGTTATTTAAAACCCATGGCAACCCCGATGTTATTGTTACTGATCCTCCCAGGGCCGGTATGCATCCAAAAGTTATAGAGCAATTAAAAAAAATCAATGCAAGCAAAATAGTATATGTAAGCTGTAATCCTGCCACTCAATCACGTGATATTGAAATGCTTGGTGATATATACAATATAAAAAGTATTACGCCTGTTGATATGTTTCCCCATACACAACATGTAGAGAATATAGCATTATTAGAGTTAAAATAATCTTATTAAACTAAAGCACCGGAGAATTTGCAATAATACAACACTGTTTATATTGCAATATTAATTATTTAAATTTTTATTGCAATAATCCACAATTTCATATCTGTAATCCACGCCACTGATAACAGATCCATCTACTTCTGTTTTCAAGTTAATATATTCTTTATATATCATTCCTGCATTTTTTGCAAACTTTTCAACCTGGTACTCTTTACTGATAAGGGTTTTATCGTCTTTTTGCAAAACGGTTGCCACTGAATCAAAAGAAAGTTCGTTTATTGTATATGGCTTATGTACATCAGTATAACGGTAGGTTTGTTCAGGCATGGAATTATAAGCATTCCCGTTCCAGTTTTTGTTAATTTTTACAGGAAATGCAAGTTTAATAAATCTTATATTTTCTTCAACCTTTTCAGCCCTTGAAGGTAAAAGCCTTGCCACCCATGCATTTTTTATCTGCCAATCCTGGTCGGTTTCCCAGCGAATAAAACGTTCAAGACGTATAGCTTCTTTACCTGAATCATCAATAAATTTTTCCTCAAAAACCTCCTTTACCTGGTAATGAAAAGTATCTATGTTACCCGTAAAATCATCATAAACGATCGAGTCAACATTATAAATTACCCAGTGGCCGGTATTAACAGGAAAATATTCATGATACAGTTTTTCAATTACTACACTGTCATCATCACATCTGAATAATAATATACAAGATACTATTATCAGTAGTATTAAATATACCGGGTTTGATTGTTGTTTCATTATTTTATTGCAGAGTTATGCATATATTTGATTTAGCCCGATTTGACCTGTATTTAAAAGGTTTAAAATTAATTAAACCGGTCATTTTATTATTTTATAAAGCTACAACTCCTAATTTATTAATATTTCAATTTCATTCTATGACTTCATCAATAAACCCCCCTCCTACAACATCATCATTTTCGTAAAAAACTGCAGATTGCCCGGGGGTAATTGCTTTCACTTTCTCATTTAAAACTATTCTTGCATTATCTTTATCTATTTTATGAATACGACCGTGTTGCTCTTTACTTTTATACCTTATCTTTACGGCTACTTCCAATCCATCGGGAATCATATCATACTTGATATTATTGATTCCGGTAACCTTAAAAACATTATGATACAATTCTTTTTCTTTTCCCAGAACGATAGTGTTTGTTTCGGGTTTTATCTGCTTTACATAAAGTGGCTCTCCAACAGCAATATTCAAGCCTTTACGCTGTCCTATGGTATAAAACGGATATCCCTTGTGTTTACCAAGTATTTTTCCGGCTGAATCAACAAAATTTCCACCATCAACCTTTGCTTCAAGATTTTTAACTTGTCTTTTTAAAAATCCCCTGTAGTCATCATCAGGAATAAAACAAATCTCATAGCTCTCTTTCTTATCAGCAATATCTACAAAACCTTTATTATAAGCTATTTGCCGAATTTCATCTTTTTTGTACATTCCCAGTGGAAATAATGTTCGTTTAAGAAAATCTTGCTTAAGCCCCCACAAAACGTAGGTTTGGTCTTTATTTTTATCTTTACTTTTTGAGATCACAAATCTAGCGTTACGTTTTGTTATTTGGGCATAATGACCGGTTGCAATATAGTTACATGAAAGCTGATCGGCACGTTTTAATAAGGCAGCCCATTTTATATGAGTATTACACAATATACATGGATTGGGTGTTAGCCCTTCAAGATACCTGTCAACAAAATCTTTAACTATATATTTATTAAATTCATCCCTGATATCCAATACATAATGAGGGAAACCCAAGGAAACGGCAATTTGCCGGGCATCATTTATAGAGTCAAGGCTGCAACAACCGGTTTCCTTGCTATTTCCACCTGATTGTGAATTATCCCAGGTTTTCATTGTAATCCCCACAAGTTCATAACCTTGCTCCTGCAGAAGCATGGCAGCAATACTGCTATCCAACCCACCACTCATGGCCATTAAAACTTTTCTATTATTCATAGCAAAAAACCGTTTTGAAAGGTAACAGGATCAAAAAACACCTTCGAAAAGGTCTTCGTATGGATCTTCCAGTGGTCTCATATCATCTTCATCAATCTCTATTTCACGTTCTATAAAAACCTCTTCTTCAATTATATCCCCCTCATCATAAACAACGCGCTTTTCAATATCACCATTAGAAGTATAATGCTCCCATTTTTTATGCGGCATATTATTATGATAATAACCTTTTATCATAACTCTTCCGTTTTCATGATATAACCTATATTTGCCATTTAACTTATTATTATTATAATAGGCTGAAAGCCTGATATTACCATTTTCATGATATTGCTTCCACTCACCATCCTTATCTCCGTAATGATATGTTATTACTTCCATTAACTCACCCGACGGGTAAAAAGTCTTCCATACACCATGATTTATATCCTTATGATAATAATTTTTCATTACTAAATTACCGTCATTGTCATAGAAGCGCCACAATCCATCTTTTTTTTGGTTAATAAACTGGCCTTCAGCCATAATATTTTCAGATTCATGATAAAATGTTGCCTTGACCGGGTCTTTATCATCCCTGTGAATAAGCTCCGCCCTGACTCCACCTTCACGGTAAAAATAAGTGAATTTCCCTACAGGTTGGCCATCCTTAAAATTGCCTTTGTACCTGGGATTGTTATTATCATATAAATCCTGCCAAAAACCCGTCCTCTCACCATTTTTATTATACTGATTTATAGTATCATTTTGCACCTTATAATTATCCGCAAAATATACATTGTTGGAAATTGCTGATTTTACCGTCTGAAAAATGATTGACAGCAATAAAACAGTAAAAAGAGTTTTTGTGTTAAGCATATTATTTAATAATTGTAGTTAAATGAATATATATTTATTAAACGAAAAAATAACGTATGTAAAAATTTCTTATTTTAAAATTAACTATAATATAATCCAATCGGCAAATTCTTTTAATGACTTAAAACGTAAGTCCCATTCTTTTTCCATGCAAAAATTGTTATTATTATCTCCTGATAAAAACACATTGATCATTCCAAGTTCTTTACCAAAAATCATATCTGATATCGTATCACCCACCATTATAGATTTTTCAAATTCTATTTCAGGAAATTCCTTTTTTGCTTTCATTCCCATACCTATAGCAGGTTTACGGTTTTTACTACCTGAATTAGCCAGGTCAGTACAATAATAAATCTTATCAATTCTGCCACCGGCTTTCTTTATCTCGTTACACATATAAAAATGTATTTCATCCAGATCATGTCCGGTCATAAGGCCTTTACCAATTCCCTGCTGATTGGTAACAATAATAATTTTACCAAAAATATTACTCAATTTACCAAAACCATCCAGCACACCATCAATAAACTCAAACTCTTTAACATTTTTAACGTAATTGTTAATGAGTCTTTTATTAATAACACCATCACGATCTAAAAACAGTGTCCACGATTTGTCAGGTTTTATACTTTTATTCTCCCGATTATTTTCAATTTGAGTCATTAGTTATTTGAAAATTAAATTTCAAGCATAAGTTTACCGGAATTTGTTGCCTTACATGAATATATGTTTTTTTATATTCGGCAAATTATCACTTTACTATAAACAGGGATTACATTATTGAGCAATATTAATGTATTTTTGTCTTTATTCCTTATATAGGTTAATTCCCTTAATAGTGAGAGTTTCATTTATTAAAAATATTGCGTTCAACCCATTCACATATTATATGCCCTGTCATAATATGAGCTTCCTGTATTCTTGCTGTATCATTTGAAGGTATTTTAATAATAATATCGCAAAATGCGGCCATTTTTCCTCCTGATTTACCGGTAAAGCCGATAGTATGCATTTTATTTTTTTTTGCAGCCTGCAAAGCATTAACGATATTTTTAGAATTTCCCGATGTTGAGAATGCCATTAATACATCATTTTTTATTCCGGCGGCTTGTACCATTCTTTGATATATTAAGTCGTAGGAATAGTCGTTGGCTACAGCTGTTAAAAAAGATGTATTACAATGTAAGGCCTCAGCATGCAAGGGTTGACGGTCAAAATAAAACTTGCCCCCAAATTCTGCTGCCAAATGTTGGGCATCTGCTGCACTTCCACCATTACCACACAAAAGAATCTTGCCTCCAAACTCGTAACAACGGGTTATTAGCAAAATTGAATCTTTGACTTTTTCAATATAAGCCTCATCGCGCAACAGACATTCTTTCAGAGACACAGAATTCTGTATAGTATTTCTGATACCTTCTTTCATTTATAAAATATATTACCGGGTTTATAATTATGCAGTATTTTTAGATTTCACAACAGAAAAAATTGCATTAACCATGTTTTCCCATTTATAAAGTCTCTTCTGCTTCTTTATTTTTTCTTTAAATTTATTTTCAGTAATCTTATTTTTGAAAAAATTGACAATAGACGATGCTATTTGTATTTCATCTCTATCAACAACATAGCCTGTTTCATTATGTAGTACCATTTCAGCCAGCCCTCCAACATTCGTAACTAACATTGGTATTTCAAAATGATAAGCAATTTGTGTTACGCCACTCTGAGTTGCACTTTTATAGGGTTGGGCTACAAGATCGGCAGCACTGAAATAAAGAGCAACATTTTCATTAGGAATAAATTCCGTATGAAGAAATACTTTATTATCTATTTTTAATTCTTCTATCATATTCATATATAAATCCTGGTTTGCATAAAACTCACCGGCAATAATGAGTTGCACATCAGAATTTTTTAGTTGTGGTTGGCCAAATGCTTTTAACAAAAGGTCCAGGCCTTTGTAATCACGTATAAATCCAAAAAACAAAACATATTTTCCATTAGGATCAAGATTAAGCATTTTTCTAGCCAAAACTTTATCAACTTTTTCCCCAAAATTGTCATAAAGCGGATGATAACAAAATTTAACCGGTACATTTTTTTTATTGAAAGGTTTCAGATCATCCAGAACTGTTTTTGACATTGTAACAAAACCGTCAATTTTATTTACAAAATACCTGGTAAGTATTTTATCTCCGGGTCGTTTTTCATGCGGTATAATATTGTCAGCAATACTAATTACTTTAGTATGATTGTTTTTTCTGGCAAGTCGTGCTATAGTACCAAGGCATAAAGCCATAAAGGGTAACCAATATCGTATAACAAGAATATCGGGTTTTTTATTTTTTAACTCCTTCCCTATTTTTATCCAGTTAAATGGATTAATACTGTTTACTCTTATTTTAATATCCAAATTTTCGGGTTTGGTTTCATCTGAATATTGTGTTTTCCCCGGAAACAAAATAGAGGGGTATTGTAATGAAAATGTATATATAGTTACCTGGTGTCCTTCTTGCTGAAATGCTAATGCAAGCCTTTCATTGAAAGTTGCCAATCCACCACCTCTGAGGGGATATGCAGAACCCAGTATTATTATTCTTGCCAATTTGATTCTGTTGTTGTTTCAACCAAATATTTGTTTCTATCCTGTCCGCTACGTACGATCAATTCTCCTAAAAATCCGGCTACAAAAAGTTGTGTTCCAAGTATCATAGCCAAAATTCCGAAATAAAAAAGCGGGCGTTGAGTCATATGATAGCCATCCATAAAAAATTTAGCATAAGCCAGGTATATTGCTATCAAGAACCCGGCAACAAACAGAATGGTGCCAATCATTCCGAAAAGATGCATGGGTTTACGGCCAAAACGGGTAACAAATGTAATTGACATAAGGTCAAGAAATCCGTTTATAAATCGCTCCATCCCAAACTTTGTTGTCCCATACTTACGGGGTCGATGTTGAACCACTTTTTCGCCAATTTTAGAAAATCCGGCCCATTTAGCCATTACGGGTATATATCTGTGCATCTCACCATAAACTTCTATTGACTGAACCACTTTACAATTATAGGCTTTTAACCCGCAATTAAAATCATGAAGTTTGATCCCGGTAACAAGCCTTGTAACAAAATTGAAAAGTTTGGTCGAAACCCTTTTTAATAATGAGTCATAACGCTTTTTTTTCCAGCCGCTAACTAAATCAAACCCTTTTTCTGTTATCATCCGGTATAATTCAGGTATTTCATCCGGATTATCTTGCAAATCGGCGTCCATTGTAACTACAACCCTGCCGGAGGTCCGGCGAAAACCCTCATTAAGTGCCGCAGATTTACCATAATTCCTTCTGAAACGGATCCCTTTTACAGATGGATTAGCCCCCGATAACTGCTCAACAACCTGCCACGAATTATCTGTGCTTCCATCATCTACAAAAATAATCTCATATTTGAATTTCTCCCGCTCCATCACACTATCGATATATTCAGCAAGCTCCGCTATTGACTCTGCCTCATTGTATAAAGGAATAACAACCGAAATATCAAAATCCTGTTTATTTTCTGCCATGATAATTATTAAGATGAAATGATAACAAAATTACAATTTTTTATTTTGCCTATACCCAATATGAATGTTTTTGACAAAATATGTTTTAAAATATTAATTAAAATAATTATAATATAATAATATAACCTTTTGATTTAAAAATAATTTATTATATTTAGTAATTAATTTATATATCGTAGGTAAACCGGTATTAATTTATGAAAGAAGAAATATTGGAAAAATTCAATAAGGCGATAGAGAAGAATCCTCATGATGCCGAGGCCTATAACGGGCGCGGGAATTTGAAGTTTGAATTTGGTAATTACAAAGGTGCTATAGCGGATTTCAGCAAGGCTATAGAAATTAATCCTGTTTTTTCGGAGGTATATAATAACAGGGCTGCTGCTAAAACTGCTCTTGGGCAATATGGAAGTGTTATATCTGATTGTAGTAAGGCAATAGAAATAAAACCCGGTAATGCCGGGGCATACAGCATCAGGGGAGCAGCAAAAGCTAAGCTTGGTAATTACAAAGAGGCTATATCAGATTATAACAAAGCAATAGAAATTAATCCCGGATATACTGAAGCATATAATAACAAAGGAGCTGCAGAATTTGAGCTTGGCAATTACAAAAATGCTATTATAAATTACAATATGGCTATAGAAAATGATCCCAAAAATGCAGGGTCATACAGTATCAGGGGACTCGCTAAAGCAGAGATTGGTAATTATAAAGAAGCTATAGATGATTATAGTAAGGCATTATATATTAATTCGAAAGACGCTGAAACATATTTTTTAAGAGGAGGTGCCAAATCGAAGCTTGGAGATATCAATGGAGCGTTAGAGGATTTTAGCAGAACGATAGAAATTGATCCTGATGACGCTATAGCTTACAGAATGAGAGGAAGTGCAAAAACCAGGCTTGGAAATTATAAAGAGGCTGTAAAGGACTATACTAAAGCTATAGAGATTGATCCTGAAGATGCCGGTGCTTATAGTATCAGGGGCCTGGTTAAAGCTGAAAATAAAGATTATTATGGAGCAATTGAAGATTATAACAAAGCAATAAATATTGACCCCGGAGATTTTGAAACATACAATATGAGAGGTTTAGCCAAATTAGAAACCGGCAACTTTGAAGATGCAATATCAGACTTTGATAAGGCAATAGATATCAATCCTGATCATAGTAAAGCATACAAAAACCGGGGTATTGCCAAATATGAAACGGGCAATGAAAAAGAAGCTTGTGCAGATTTGAAAAAAGCAGGCCGGCTCGGTAATTTAGATGCTTATGAATTAACTGATAAGCTATGCAAATAGAATTTTTGAAATGTAAATTAATTCTTAGATAAAAATAAAACCGCAATGCATTTTTGAACTTAAAGGCTCAATAAATTGTTAAGCAATTAATTATTAACAAAAAATATACTATTATGGCCAAACTAGAAACTAAATTTATGGGTATTGAAATAAAGAACCCCATAGTTGTTGGAGCGAGTAACCTTTCACAGAATCCCGAAACACTCACCCGGCTGGAAAAAGCCGGAGCTGCTGCAATTGTATATAAGTCACTCTACGAGGAGCAGATCCAATACGAAAAGATACAAATGGAAGAAGATCTCCAGGAGTATAATGAACGTCATGCTGAAATGATCAGCACTCATCCGGGTATTAGACATGCTGGTCCGAAAAAATATCTGTCGGATCTCAAAGAAGCAAAAAAGACTTTGTCTATTCCTCTAATTGCCAGCTTAAATGCTGTAAACAAAGAAACATGGGTTGAGTATGCTCAACTGATTGAAGAAACCGGAGTAGATGGCCTGGAATTAAACCTCTATTCAATACCAAAAGATGTTAAATTAAATGCTGAAAGCATCGAAAATTACCAAATTGAAATTTTGAAAGCTGTAAAAAAAGCTGTAAAGCTTCCTGTTTCAGTAAAGATTGGACCGTTTTATACCAATACCCTTTCAGTAATTTCCAAAATGGACCAGGAGGGAATAAATGGTTATGTATTGTTTAACAGGCTGTTTCAACCTGATATTGATGCTGACAACGAACAACACAAACTTCCTTTCAACCTCAGCAATGAAGGGGATTACAGATTGTCACTGCGATATGCCGGCATGTTATACAATAATATTAAAGGTAATATCTGTAGCAATACGGGAATATATACCGGGAAAGATATTGCTAAATTATTACTGGCAGGAGCTGACTGCGTACAAATTGTCAGTGCAATATACAAACACAAACCCAAACACATCACTAAAATGCTTGATGAGCTGGAATCATGGATGGAAAAGCAATCATACAATTCGCTTAATGATTTCAAGGGTAAACTATCCCAAACCTCAACAAAAGATAAGTTTGCATATTCGAGAGCACAGTATATTGATATTTTAATGAATCCCGAAGATATATTGAAAAAGTACCCTATGCCCTAACAGATGAAGAGAATCACTACTCTACGTCAATAATAAAGGTTGGGAAAACAATTTTTTATGATTAAAGCAGCTGTTGTTTTTAAACTTTTTTCTTGAAAAAAAGTTACAAAAATTCAAGGTGTAGGTGTCTTCACCAAAGGCCGGAGGACGGTTTTAAAAACCAATTTATCATAATTTCACCGCTGACGCAGCTTTTTAGATGTTTGTGTATCCGTTTTCTACCATATTGTCGTCGATATGCAACTTGTAGCTGTTAGTATTCTGCAATAATGTTGTCGATGATACGGTCCGGTAAAGACGTGCCTCTCCGGCACGTCTCATTTTGCTAAATCCGTATAGCATTGTACAGACGAGCCTTTCGGCACGTCTCCATTTTCTTCAATTTACTCCACTTATTGATATACCCTGCCAAACAGAAAGTCTTTCTCACTATTAAGTTTTTAAACTTTTTTCTAAAAAAAAGTTAGAAAAATTCAAGGCTGTGGTTCCGCCACACCAAAACTACGCATCAAGGGCTAAAATATTTGCAATGTCGCTTTTGGCTTTGATTTAATTTTTGAGAGTAATTAATCGATGTTGTTTTTTTATACATTCCGACAACATTATGGAGCGACTTCAAATATTTTTTAACGCCCTTTTCGCTTGTTTTGTTGGTGGCTTCACCATAGGCCGGATGACGGTTTTAACCAACTTTGGTATAGAAAATTAAGCTTATTAAGATTTTTAAAATTAATTTACTATAAATCCCCTTCCAAAACTATAAAAATCGTGCGAGTTTGCCTGCCCAGACAGGCGGCTGCGAAAACGTGAATTAAAAAATGGCAGGAAATACGGCAAAGGCGACGTTAGATCGTTTGGTTTAAAACAAAGCAGGCTATAAAACAAAAATCATTAAGAAACAGCATGGATACTTTGAGATTTAATTCAAGCTATTTTTAATATTTATTGTATTTTTGCTACTGTCTTTACCTTATTATTAATAATGAAAAATACAAACATCGTTGGATTAAAAATAGAAAAATGGATTTAAATGACATTTTAACAATTTCAGGAAAAAGTGGCCTTTATAAAGTGATTTCAAAAACAAAAAACAACATTATTGCTGAATCACTTGAAGATGGAAAAAGAATACCTGTATTTGCTGCAAACCACTCATCGGTACTTGAAGACATTAGTGTTTTTACATATGATGAAGATATACCATTAAAAGAGGTACTTTGGAAAATATATGAAGTTGAACAAGGTAAATGCAGCATTGATCCGAAATCTGACAACAAGACTCTTAAAAACTTTTTCGAAAAGATTGTCCCTGAATATGATAAAGAAAGAGTTTACCCTTCTGACATAAAAAAAATAATAATGTGGTATAACATATTATTTAAACATAACTTAATAACTAAACCGGATTCTAAAGAAGAGGAAAAAAGCGAAGAAAACAACAATAAAACAGGGGAAGAAAAAAAGGATGATGCAAATCAAAACTTAAACGATCAAAACAAAAAATAGAATTATATTGACCTAGTCATTAAATCAGGGATATTATAATTTATATTTGCTTTATCCTCTATCCCCAGGTTAAAGTCTAAAACTTCAATCATTTAACTTAAAAATATGTATAAAAGGGTAATACGCCCCATATTATTTCTGATTAATCCCGAATCGGCACACTACTTTGTAGCAGCAGGTTTAAAATTTGTTTTTTCAATACCCGGTTTGGCATGGCTTGCAAAAAAGCTTTTAACAGTTGATGACTCAAGGCTTAAGAAGAATGTTTTTGGCCTTAATTTCAATAACCCTATTGGTATGGCTGCCGGCTTTGACAAAGAAGCAAAACTTTATAATCATTTGCAAAATTTTGGTTTCAGCCATGTAGAAATTGGTACGGTTACCCCAAAAGCTCAATCGGGAAACCCACGCCCAAGACTATTTAGAATCCCTAAAGACAATGCAATGATAAACAGGATGGGATTCAATAATAAAGGCGTTGAACAAGTATTAAAAAACTTAAAAAAAGCGAAACCAAAAATCATTGTGGGATGTAATATAGGCAAGAATACTAATACACCAAACCATGAAGCATTAAATGATTACTGCCAGGTTTTTGAAGCTGTTCATCCATATGTTGATTATTGTGTAATAAATTTAAGTTGCCCGAACATTAAAGATCTTGATAAACTTCAGGATAAAGAAAATACAAAAAAAATACTGGAAGAAATAATCAGGCTTAACTCCCAAAAATCAATAAAAAAACCTATTTTATTAAAAATTGGCCCTGACCATGATGAAAAGCAGCTCGACGAAATAATTGAAGTCGTTGAACAAACCGGCACTGACGGAATTATTGCCACAAACACATCAACTACCCGTGATAACCTAACAACAGATATAAAAAAGATCGAATCAATTGGTAATGGCGGATTAAGCGGCTTACCAGTTAAGAGTAAATCAACCAGGACAATAGAGTATATATCAAAAAAAACAGGTGGGAAGCTCCTTATTATTGGAGTTGGCGGTATTTTTTCAGCCGAAGATGCACTGGAAAAACTTAATGCGGGAGCATCGCTAGTTCAGATCTATACCGGGTTTATTTATGAAGGACCTGCTGTTGTTAAACAAATCAACAAAAAATTGCTAAAAAATATCAATTAAGCCTGCCTTATAACAATAAGTTTCCACTATTTTGCGATTAATATAAAAAGGGTTGACATGAGTATGTTTATACTTTTATGTTAAAACAGTATATACGTTTATAAAATCATCAGCAAACATATTAATATAAAAGAATGTCGTTATTAAACATTTTTTTCATGATATGTGTTTTATTTATAAGTAAAAACCAATTAATAACAAGAAGGTTATGTAATTATTTTTTTGTATTTTTATATTTAAATAAACATAAATAATGTTTAAAAATTTATTAATAATCATATTACTTTCAATAATTAAATTCACATCCCTGGTTGGTGAAAATGGTCAACCTGTATTTGAATTTACAACCGACCGAAGTTCAGTTAGAATACCCATAAAAGTCTCTCATAATATTTTAATTATGCCATTAAGAATTAATAATGGCCCTGAGTTAAACTTTATTTTGGATAGCGGTGTAAACGAAACTATTCTCACGGAACCTTTGTTAGCAAGGGCTTTGCAGCTAGAAGGAGAAGAATTGGTTAATATTCTTGGGCTTGGAACTGATGGAATTGTTCAGGCAGAAAGAATAGAAAATGTTGAAATTAGTCTAAGTGGTATTACCGGAAAAAATCAGAGCGTGCTTTTAATTCAGGATGATGTGCTTTCATTATCGGAGGTATTTGGTTTTCCGGTACACGGAATTATTGGACACGATTTATTAAAAGAGTTTCCGATAAAAATTAATTATAAAAATAATTTCATAAGGATATACAGGGATTCAGACTACAGAATAAGAAGAAACAGCAATATAATTCCTATTGAGATTATAAATAACAAGCCATATATAGAGGCTACTATAAAAGCTAAAAGTGACACTTCTGTTACTTTGCCGCTTTTATTGGATCTAGGAGCAAGTCACACATTATATTTAAACAACCAATACACTTTTTTGTCATCTGATTCAACAATAACGTCTTATTTGGGAAAAGGCATCAGTGGTGACTTAATTGGCGAAGAAGGCAGGATAAATGAGCTAAAGCTGGGAGATCAGATCACACTCAATAATCCCATTATAGCATTTGCCGATCCTGAAGAAATGTGGCTGGAAAGGTTAAACATAGATTGGGATGGACTCATAGGAGGTAGTATTTTAAAAAGATTCCACATCATTATTGACTATGAATCACAACACATAGTATTAAGAAAGAATTCTCGTTTCAGGCGTTCGTTTAACAGCAATCTTAGCGGCATTAATCTTATTGCCAAAGGAAGCAGTTTTGACGAATACATCATTACTTTTGTAAGACCAGGCTCAGCAGCTGATGATGCTGGTGTAAAAAAAGGAGATCAGATAATTCGAATTAATAATAAAGATACCGATAATATGAATCTGCAAGATATCATTGATATTTTGAATAAACCAATTAATACACGTATAACATTAGCTGTATCCAGAGATTATATAATAGAAGATGAATCTAATGAAGATGATCCCGAAACAAAATCGAAAAAACATCGCTTAAGGTTCAATCTCAGAGAAGATTTACCTCATTATTAAAAAAGGATTTTAATACTATTTTGAAAACCTTTTTTCTACGACATCCCAGTTAATAATCTTCCAGAATGCATTAACATAGTCCGGGCGCCGGTTTTGATAATCAAGGTAGTATGCATGCTCCCATACATCGCAGGTAAGCAATGGCAAATCGCCGTCTCTAAGAGGATTCTCGGCATTACTTTTTTGAACAATATCCAATGATCCATCCTGCTTTTTAACAAACCAGGCCCAGCCTGAACCAAATAAAGTTATAGCTGCATGTGAAAAATCATCTTTAAATTGTTCAAAAGAGCCATATTTTGTCTCAATGGCATCCAGTAATTCACCACCCGGCTTTCCTCCACCATCGGGGGAAAAACTCTCCCAGTAAAACGTGTGATTATATACCTGGGCGGCATTATTAAAAATAGCACCCTCTGACTCCTTAATTATATCCTCCAGCGAAAACTCCTCATAAGCACTGTCTGTTATAAGGTCATTTAGCTTGTTAACATAAGTTTGATGATGCTTACCGTAATGAATTTCTATGGTTTTCTGAGAAATATGAGGCTCAAGAGCTTCAGATGAGTAGGGTAATTTTGGTAATTTGAATTCCATAATAAAATATTTTTGGTTTGTATAACAAAGCTAACAATTTTTTTATAATATTTAATATCTATTATTAGCTAATTTATATGAGCATAATAATCTGAAACCATTTAACCTGCAAAAAATATACTCATAATTGATAACAGCTTTATTATTCGTAATAAGTTTATTAGCCGTGACATTATTGTAGCCGCTTAGCAAACACAGTAATTAAGACAGGAACTATTTTGCATATGAAACTGCTCTTGTTTCTCTAATAACAGTGATTTTTATTTGTCCCGGATAAGTCATTTCATTTTGTATTTTCTTAGAAAGGCTTGAAGAAATTTCTTCAGCTTCCTGATCAGAAATATTTTCGCTGCCAACGATAACTCTTAATTCACGTCCGGCCTGAACGGCATAAGTTTTAGCCACTCCAGGATATGTAAGCGCCAGTTCTTCAAGATCTTTAAGGCGCTTAATATATGATTCAACTACTTCCCTCCTTGCTCCAGGCCTTGAACCGGAAATAGAGTCGCAAACCTGAATTATGGGCGATATAAGACTTTTCATTTCTGTCTCATCGTGATGTGAGCCAATTGCATTACATATTTCCGAATTTTCCTTATATTTTTCTGCCAATTTCATTCCCAAAATAGCATGTGGTAATTCCGGTTCATTATCAGGCACCTTACCAATATCATGTAATAAACCGGCACGCTTGGCAATTTTGGGATTTAATCCAAGCTCAGCAGCCATAGTTGACGCAAGGTTAGCTACTTCTTTAGAATGTTGCAGAAGGTTTTGTCCATAAGATGAGCGGTACTTCATTTTACCTATCAAACGTACCAGCTCATGATTAATACCATGAACACCCATATCAATGCAAGTTCTTTTTCCGATTTCAATAATCTCCTGATCTATCTGCTTCTTCACTTTACTTACAACTTCTTCTATTCTTGCAGGATGAATCCTCCCATCAGTGATTAATTTATGTAAAGACAATCTTGCAATCTCTCTTCTGACCGGATCAAATCCACTTAAGATAATAGCTTCGGGAGTATCGTCTACAACGATTTCTACACCGGTAGCAGCTTCCAAAGCCCTGATATTTCTACCTTCTCGGCCTATGATTCTACCCTTCAACTCGTCATTTTCAATAGGAAATACTGAAACCAAATTTTCGGCTGCAACATCAGTGGCAGTACGTTGTAAAGCCTGTATAACAATCTTTTTGGCTTCAGTATTTGCGGTAATTTTGGCTTCTTCAATATATTCCTTAAGAAAAGTTTGAGCTTCAGCCTGAGCATCAGCTTTTAAAGTTTCAATAAGTTGTTCTTTAGCTTCAGAAGCTGACATGCCACTTATAGTTTCAAGTTGCTGGAGTTGTTTATTGTGTGCTTTTTGTAGTTCTTCCTGCTTACGACCAACGATTTCAAGTTGATTGTTTAAGTTTTCTTTGATCAAATCAACCTCACTCTCTTTCTTCTGAAAATCATCAAACTTTTGTTTCAGGACAGCTTCTCTTTGCTTGAGGCTGTTTTCCTGATTGTTTAAAGCATTATTTTTTTCTGAAACATATTTTTCATGCTCTGACTTTAATTGCAGAAACTTTTCTTTTGCCTGCAATATCTTTTCCTTTTTTATTACCTCAGCTTCATTCTTTGCTTCCTGAAGTACTTGTTGGCTTTTTTTCAATATTGCATTTCTCAAAATTGTTCTAGAAATCAATATTCCAACAACTAAAGAAACAATCAGTAAAATTATCAATATTGTTATTGGTATTTCCATTATCTCAATTTATTAAGTTTAACAAACATATAAACATAAAAAAACCCGCAATTAATTCAATTTTTTTTGGGAACCCCAAAAAAGACAGGTTTTGGATTCCGGGATCTGTCAATCTTCCACTGCTCAATTAAGAGTTGTTATCGCTTAGCAATAACAATTGTGGCCTGATTTATAAACCCCGAGATAATCCGTTTTCTTGAATTATGTTGAGTTCCAAAAACTAATTTGAATTAATGCGGGTATAGTATTATTTTATTCAAAGAACGTTTTAATCTTCCAAAATGTCTGTTAAAGTATTATCAATATTAACCAGCTTATCCTTTAAAGTATTGTAATAATCTGCCTGGTTATTGTAACTTATAGAATCAACAGCCAATTGTAATACAACCATTGCAAAAAGATCTTGATTATCTTTATATGCAAAATTATCAGCGTATTGTTTCATTTTTTCATTTATCAACTTTCCGGCTTTTCTATATAATTGTTCCTCACCTTCACTCCTCACAGCTAATCTGTAAGGTCTGTCTCCAATATTAACTGTTATAATTTGTTCACTCATTTAACAAACACTTTGGGACTATTTGTTTAACATCTTTAAAGATTTATCAATGTCCCGCAAAATTTCATCAACCTTGTGTTTTGCTATCGCATTGTCTTCAGAACTTAATGCTTTAGCTACACTCATTACCTCAACTTTCTTCTCCAGTTCTTCTAACCTTGATCGTTGCTCTTCAATCAAACGGTCTTTCTCAGACTTTTGCGCATCCAACTGTTTTATTTTTTCAGTTAATGCGTTTTGTTTGATAAGCAATCTGTTTAACTTATTCTCAATTCCTTCTATTAATAATTTCATTTCATCCATACAAGGATGGATTTGTTTATACAAATATAATACTTTTTTTCTATCATTTTATTTATTAACAAAAATAAAAAAAATATAGTTTTATGATTTTTAATTGTAGATGAAAATTAACAATGATTGTTTTGACTCGGTATTTAAATTGCTTAATTCAAAAGTATTGATATTAAAAACAAAAATCAATTGAAGAAAAAAATATCAATTATAACTAATAATAATACCTTTCTTTCCATGAAAATTTGCCTTTTATTCCTAAAATGAAAGTAATAAAAACATATAAAGGATATAGCAATGAAGCAGGAAAATACAACAGCAGCAATTTTTGTTTTTGAAAGAAAAAAGATATAACCAACAAAAAGAAAAAATCTATAACTATTTTTAAACCCCACCCCAGAAGCCATAACTTAATGCCTGTAAAAAACAAGTAAAATATTGAAAACACCAGCATTATATTAAAAACTCCAACTATGAGGCCTATAATAACGGTTAATTTATCTTTAAAAGCTTTACTTTTAGAAAACCAGCGCTTTCTTTGATTAAAAAAATCTGAAACACTTTTTAATGATTGTGTACTAACAACTACATCCCTGTTCTTCAAATAATGAATTTTTTTCGGGAATTTTTTTTTGATTTTGTGTAATAAAAAAACATCATCACCCGAAGCATATTTTAAATTGTCATTATATCCGCCAACTTTAAAAAAGGATTTTTTATTAAATCCCAAATTGGCTCCATTGCATAACATATGATTCTTCCATCCGGCAGTTGCTCCGGTAACGCCTGCTAAACTTAAAAATTCGAGCACCTGGATTTTTTCAAAAAATTTCTTACCCTGAGTTATTGCAACCGGCATAATAAGCATTTCGGGTTTATATAAATAACAATAAGTACCAACGGTTTTTAACCAATTTCTACCCATTGTGCAATCAGCATCAGTAGTTATGATAAAATCGAATTTACTTTCATTGATCCCTCTATTGAGAGCATGCTTCTTGCCAAAAAATTTTGAAGAACCAGGTGAAAGTGTTAACAACTTGAAATTGCCGGCATTATTTCGTTTTATAAAATCAATCACTTTGCCGGATGTTTCATCAGATGAATGGTCGTCAACAACTATAACTTCATAATTATGATCGGGATATTCTTGTTTGTAAAGTGCTTCCAAACATTCACAAATATTGTCCTCTTCGTTTCGTGCCGGAATAACAACGCTTATTTTTTTATTTATATAAAAACAACCCGGCTTAAAGAAAGGATGCCTCATCCATCCTATAAGTAACCAAATTATTAGTATAGCATAAATTATTGCAAGCGAAATAATTATTAAATCATATATCATTTTACATTAATAATAGATTTTTTTAAAGAAAGGCCATAACCCGTACCCCATATCAAACCCACCAGGGCAGGTATGGCAAGGTTAATTATCCATAAAACACCATTGGCAAATATCAGGCTAATTTCATAACTATGATAGCTGTTTATTGAATCTGCAAAAATGTTGCTAAACACCAATATAGCAACACCACACTTTATTGCAAGTTCTGAAAATGCAGTAATAGGAAGTATAGTCAATATTAAAAATACTACACTTTGAAAAAGGACAGCTTCCTGAATTGATAAATTTAATCCTGCCAAAATAAAAAGCAGAAAGCACTGTGTCATAAAAACGATATAGCGTAAAAAACTTAAAAACAACAACCGCAGGAAATCATTTCTTGTGATATTTTTTAAAATTAATAGTTTTTTGTAAACTTTATAAAGTGGTTTAAATTTGGTTAAGTAGGCAATAATTTTTTTGCGAAAGAGATAAAAACAGGCTATTAATGAAATTGTAAGAGCCGATAAAATAACAGCTTTGTCATTTATTATAAAAAAAGAAAATGATTTTATATGTTTTAAATAAAACAAAATAATCAGAGAAACACCACCAACAACTAATGTTACCAATAATTGGCACAATGTTCCCACCATGTTTATTATAGCTCCTTCTACTCTTTTGGATTTATTAAGAACTATAACTTTACCTGCAAATTCACCTAATCGTTTAGGTGTAATCATTCCCATAGCAATGCCAAGCAAAACGCCTTTGCAGGAGGTTAGAAATGAAATTTTTTGAATTTTCCCTGCAAGGTTTTGCCATTTAATAGATTCTAAACCCCAATTGACGAAGGCAAGAATGAAGACAATCAAAAAAAGCAATAAAAAAAAATTTCCGGCTTCAATTTCATTAAGCCATTTGGTATACTGTATACTAGAATTTGTAATTAATTTATATATGATAAAAGCTAATGCGAAAAACCATAAAACAAGCTTTCCTGTTTTAACAAGAAAATTGTTTACATTTGTATTGAATCCTTTAATTTTACGATCCGAAAACATAATAATAAATTTGAAATACAATCAAATTATAATTGGCATTGATCCCGGCACAAACAATATGGGGATAGGTATTATCGGTATTACAGATAACAACCCGTCTCTCATTGCAATGGATTTATTAAAAGCCCAAAAAATAGAAGATCAAACTGTAAAACTAAAAAAAATCTTTGATACTGTACTACGAACAATAGACCATTTTCAACCCGATGAGTTTGCTATAGAAAGTCAATTTTTTGGCAAGAATGTTCAGTCGATGTTGAAACTTGGCAGGGCTCAAGGTATAGCTATAGCAGCTGCATTACATCGAAATATTCCTGTTTTTGAATACTCCCCTCGTAAGATAAAACAATCCATAACCGGTCGCGGAAATGCATCAAAAGAACAGGTTGCAAATATGCTGGTTCGTATATTTAACATGGATAATGTTCCCGAGTATCTTGATATTACAGATGCTATAGCAGTAGCTACTTGTCACTTCTTTCAGAAAAAAAATAAATATAACTCTTCTGACAATAGATACAAAAACTGGGAGTCATTTGTATCACAAAACCCAAATAAAATTAAAGGCAAATAGAAACAATAAGGCTGTTAACCATCAAAACTTCTTGCTATCATGTCAGACAGCTGTATAAACTCTTCATCTGATAAGTCAAGCTTAGGTTTGCTAAAATCTATGTCGTAGATACTATCTATAGGAACCAGGTGTATATGTGCATGAGGTACTTCAAGACCAAGGACCGCCATGCCAATACGTTTACATTCAAGAACCCTGTCCATGGCTTTGGCCACTTTTTTTGCAAAAAGAAACAACTCCATGTAATCATTGTCTTCCAGATCAAAAATATAATCCACCTCTTTTTTTGGTATAACCAGGGTATGCCCGCGAACTAATGGGTAAATATCGAGGAAAGCAAGATTATTATGATCTTCTGCTACTTTATAACAAGGTATTTCGCCATTTACGATTTTTGTAAAAACACTTTTTTCTCCCATATTTTTGATAATTTTTTATTTTTTTTCAATGTGATGTAAAAATAAAAAACAATTTTTAAATATAAACCTGTTTGCTATAAAAAAACCTGAATTATAACGCATATAATTCAGGTTAAATTATTTCATATTTGTTTTTATCTTGATATCTCTAAGACTTCAAATGACAATTTGCCTGCAGGCACTTCAATTTCTACTGTGTCTTTTGGTTTTTTACCAAGCAATCCACGAGCTATAGGAGAATTAACAGATATTTTTTTTGCTTTAATATCTGCCTCATTTTCAGGCACAATGGTATATGTCATTATAGCTCCTGTTTTTAGATTTTTGAGCTTAACTTTAGTAAGAATAGCAATTTTATTGTTATCAATTTGGCTTTCATCAATAACCCTTGCATTGCTTAATGTTTCTTCGAGCTTTGATATCTTAAGCTCAAGCATTGCCTGTGCATTTTTAGCTGCATCATACTCAGCATTTTCCGTAAGATCACCTTTTTCACGTGCTTCGGCTATTTGCTGTGATATTGCAGGCCTTTCAATTGATTTAAGCCTTTCCAGCTCATCTTTCAATTTTTGCAGGCCATCTTCAGTAAAATATTTTACTTCATTCATGTCATTGTTATTTTAATTGTTTTATCAAAACCACATACAAGACATTATAACGTTATGCCTGTCTTATGGGAGTTTGAAAATCAAAAAATAAAATTTTATAATAACTCCCTGTTTATCGTAAAGACGCTTAAGGGAAACAAAAACCAGAATTTATAATTCGGTTGAGGAATTTTTTTGATAAAAAAAACTATTATTACGGAATATAAAAAATAAATACAGTATGACAGAATATAACTGCACACCATATTATTTTGATATAACCGCGTTGTATTTTTTATCAAAAACATATAAATGTTAATGTTTTTAAGTAAACTAAGTGAAATTAATATAAATTAGACAATAAAAAAAGTTGGCATTCATTATCCAGATATCTTTGGAATAATGTATGCCACTAAAATAGTATAAAAATAAACTTGTATATTTTAAAAGCAAAAATACACAATTAAAAAGGATTTATCAAAAATTTATTAAAAAACTTTTAATTAAATAATAATTAATACTTTCTTTTAATTATTTCGGAATAAATAATTGCATCTCGGGGGTTAAAATGAAACGATTCGGTTTTTACCTCATCATCCCATAAATCAATCACTTCAATCGTTTCTTCCTTTTCTTTTTCCTGTTCTTGTTTTTCAATCTGATCCTCAATAGTTTCAATTTCACCTTCGGCAGAGAATTGAAAATCTTCTCCAACACTCGTCATACCTGTATGTTTTTCGAATCCAGCAGATTTTTGAGCCTCCATTTGTTGATTTTGCATCGTTGAAGGGTTATTTACCGTTTCTTTCGTGGTATTTTGAGTAACAACATCTTCTTTTTCACCAACTATTTCTCGAAAAATTGTTTCAAAATCTTTTTCTTTTCTTTCGCTCCCTGATTGAGTTTCTGTTTGAGGAACAGATTTTTCCCGGGTTTTCTTTTTAGATTTACCCTTATATAAACTATAGATCAGCCATGCAAAAGCAAGCAATACAAATATAACATCTTCCATATTAAGTTCTATTAATTATATCAAATTATAAGCTACAAGCAGTTTAAAACTACTCTTATCATTTAAACAAGGAAATAAATGCTCTATACCATCTCACATAAAAAGGATGTCCACGGTAATTCCAGCTTTCGGATTTTCTTTTGGTTTCTCTCATGCGTCTTTGTGTATCTGCAGTTTGCATATCATAATGCCTATCCCGGGCCTTATTAATAATTTCTTCGCCCTCGTCATATCGCTGCTCCTGTTTTGCCTCCTGTTTACGTTGATCATAAGCAGCTGTACGCTTTGAGCTACAACTAACAAATGACAAAAAAATCAATGACATTATAAAATAAAACAAAATGCTTCTTCTCATTTTTTATGATTTTATTAATAAAAAACGCAGTAATTAAGCATTTATTTCTAAGCAAAAATAGCATTTTATTGATATCTTTACACAATTAAATCTTAATTATTTAGTAGTATTAATAGGAATATTTTTTTTATTAATTTGCAATGATTAAACACTCATTAACCAAAGTTTCATAAAAGAATATGAACTTAAAACCAGAGATCTCACGACATAATTGTAACGGGTAACGGGTAACGAGTAACGGGTAAAGAAAATTTAGGACGGGT